>JAJYOH010000002.1 GCA_021796315.1 Chloroflexota bacterium | reverse complement strand
GCAATTCCAATGTGTGCATGGCGCCATCGGGGCTGGGAAAGTCCAATTCAATGGGCGCTGGATTCGCTCCAGACAGTACGCCAGCAATATAATCAGCCGCCTTCTGCAGATCGTGATCGGCAAAAATTCCCAGGTCTCGAATGTTACGCCCCTGCGCCGCCTCACGGACAAGCCCATGCTGTTGTTCAAATACATGATTGACATCTATCATTACTCCATCTACATCTGCAACCGAGATCGGGTCGGGAGACGCTTCAAACAATAGACGGGCATAGGCTTCGCTTTCACGCAGGGCTTGTTCCGCGCGTTTGCGTTCGCTGACATCAAAACTGGTGGTGCGTGTGCGCAGGAAATTTCCGTATTCATCCTTGATCGCCGTGGCGCTCAAACTCACAGAGAATATTTCCCCGTTTTTCCGTATGAATTCCATCTCCTGATCGTAGGCAGAGAGATCCTGTTTCAATATAGGGAAATATTCATCAAAAATCTTCGAACTGGACGAAGAGAGAAATTCCTTGATGTCTCTGCCAAGCACTTCCTCACGGTCATAACCAAGCCAGTTCAGCAGAGTGTCGTTGATCCGCACAAAACGACCTTCTTTGTTTAGCGAGTGATAGCCGCAGGGAGCATTGTTATACAGGTCTTCAATTTCTGCAGTGCTGGATTGCAACTCCTGGTATGCCTGCTCCAATTCGCGCGTCCGTTCCTCCACGCGTTTTTCAAGTTCCTCTGCGTGACGCCGCATCTCCCCATTCAGTTTTTCCTGGGAAAGACGAAGCAGTTCCTCTGCCTGCTTGCGTTTTGTAACATCGCGCAGAACGCTGTATGTGGCTTGAAACTTTCCATCCATGAAACGGGCAGTGGCGGTTCCTTCTACAAGCGCTTCCTGCCGATCCCTGCCAACCAAGACTGTTTCAATAAAAGGAATTTGCTCGCCCTGTTGAATACGCATAAAAACATCTTCACATTTTGCCCAATGGTCTGGATGGATGACATCCTTTAACTCGAGTGACTTTACGTCCTCGGGCGAATATCCCAATGAATCCAACCAGGCGCGGTTGACGAATTCGAACCGTCCATTCGCGCGGACGCTCTGAATCAAGTCCACAGAATGTTCGACAACATAACGGAAGGGAGCGGACTCCATTTCGGCAATTTTCAGATTGGCTTCGAGTTCACTGATCCGTTTTTGTGCGGCTTTCAGTTCCTGTTCAAGTTGTTCTTTCTTCATATTACAACTCCTGACGTATGCGCAGGCTTATATCCTTAGCATACTCCAAAAAATGATTGGTCATCAGTTCGATATTTACGAAAGCGATTTTCACATTAACCAGTCACATTGCAAATTAGGGGATTCCCCACCCCCGATCAGGGAAAATCCCAAGCCAAGTGCGGGGGAGTACGACTGGGGAAACGATCTTCGAGAGACAATAATCGAGACATTCAAACCCAATAAAAAAAGAGAAGGAAAAAAACATGAAAAAAATCTTTTCCAATGCATTCAAATATAAAATGATTAATTTGCTCATAGGATGGGTGGAGTTGCCTGCATTGATCGTCATTGTGACGGCCTATTACATCTACCGCCTTTTTGCGAATCGTAAAGACACAGCCAATTGAGCAGATCCCTGGGAGGCAGAAAACATGGAACAGTTCCTACACACTCAAACAATCATCATCGAACTTTTGTTGATCGTTTCCCTGGTTGCCATCGTTGTACGACGCTGGAGCATTCCGTACACAGTCATACTCGTCCTGGTAGGATTATTCATTTCCCTCCAGCGACCGTTTGAATTTCACCTCACACCGGAGTTGATCCTGGCACTATTCATGCCGCCGCTGCTTTTCGAAGCCGCATTTCATTTACGGTTCGACCAGTTACGCCGAAACATAAAACCCATCCTCTTATTTGCAATTCCTGGCGTCATTCTCACGACCCTGCTCGTGGGTGGGATTCTTACAATCGTCGGCGTGTTGCCTCTGGCGCTGGCATTCGTTTTTGGCGCGCTTATCGCCGCCACAGACCCAATCGCGGTGGTCTCGCTCTTTCGCTCGGTCGGCGCACCCAAACGCCTGAGCGTACTTGTCGAAGGTGAAAGCCTGCTCAATGACGGCACTGCCATCGTTGTATTCAATATTATGCTCGCATTTGCGCTCAAGGGACAATTCCATGCCGCGACAGCCATACTGGACTTCCTGCGCGTATCGGCAGGCGGTTTGATCGTCGGCCTCATTCTTGGCTGGGTCGTTACGTTCATCATCGCCCGCGTCAACGATCACTTGATTGAAACTTCGCTCACTATATTACTTGCCTTCGGCTCCTACCTTCTCGCGGAGCAATTTCATTTTAGCGGCGTGCTGGCAGTGGTGGCGGCAGGGTTGGTCGCAGGCAGCCTTGGCTCACGCGGCATGAGTCCCACCACGCGCATTGTCATCTTTAACTTTTGGGAATACGTTGCCTTCATCGCCAACTCACTGATCTTTCTGCTCATCGGTTTGGAAATCAACCTGCCCACGCTTCTCGCCGATTGGAAGATGATCCTGTGGGCGGTCATTGCCGTGCTTGCGGCGCGCTTCTTCGTCGTCTACGGCGTTAGCGCTCTGCTTGATACTTTTGGATGGGAATCCATCCGCGCGCGCTGGCGTCCAATCCTCGCCTGGGGCGGGTTGCGCGGCGCGATCAGTCTCGCGCTGGCGCTGAGTCTCCCCATCGCTTTGGGTGAACAAGGCGAACTTCTGCGCGTGATGACCTTCGGTGTTGTCTTATTCACCCTGCTCATTCAGTCAACCACCATGCGTCCATTGCTCAACATTCTGAAAGTCATCAAGTCCAAACCGGATCAACTCATAGATGAAGAGCTGGATAATGCCAAAGTTGAAATCCTACGCGCCCAACGCAATAAACTGCTGGATCTAAAACAAGATGGATTGATTTCGGAAGAAGCCTTTGAACGCCTCGGCGCAGAAGTGGACTCTCAACTGATTGACGCCTCCTTCTCTGACCTCGAGCCTGATTCTGCTCAATAAACATTTTCATCCCTCAAAAGGAACTACTACCTACCATGACCACATTTACGAAAAAACTTTCCATCGGCACTCGTCCGCTTTCAACGAGCGGGCGAATGAAAACATTCATCAACATCACACGCTCCTCCACGGCAAATTTTGACTACTTCCTGCTCGTCCTCCTCTCCGCCGCAATTGCCACCTTTGGACTTCTGACGGACTCCGCGGCTGTCGTCATTGGCTCCATGCTCGTCGCCCCGCTTCTGCCTTCCATCCTTGGAATCGGTCTGGGAACCGCAACTGGTGAATCTCGATTAGTCCGCCGTTCATTTCTCACATTGATATTGGGCGCGGGGTTGGCGATTGCCCTTGCAGCGATCATTACCGTTATCAATCGCTTCATGCCAATTGTTGACTTGCAAACTCTGCCCGCCGAAGTAATGGCACGTACCCAGCCGTCCCTGTTCGATCTTGGCATTGCCCTCGCGGGCGGGCTTGCGGTTGCCTACGCTTATACCCGCTCCAACCTTTCATCTGTCATTTATGGCGCGGCGATTGCTACGGCCCTCATGCCTCCGTTAGCCACCATTGGAATTGGTCTCGCCCTCCTGCGCTGGGATGTCATTTCAGGCGCGACATTGTTGTTTGTCACGAATGCACTTACGATTTCATTTGCATCAGGAATGGTATTCCTCGCGCGTGGATTTGCAGGTGAGATGACTGTTCAAAGAAACCGCGTTTTTCGCAGACTTGTGACCCTGGTATTACCATTACTTGCAGTGTTCATCTTTCTTCTCTGATTGGGCATGGTTGATGGAAACACTGGGGGAGTCTGGCGATGGTACATAATCATATACAAACGTCATTTTCGCTTCAAAGCCACAATCTGGTCTGCCCCGCGCGGCATATATCGTGTATACGGGTATAAGTTTCGACCCAGACTCGCGGTTGCTTAAATCCCATTGAAACCCATCGCCCCGACAAACATTGTTGGGGCGATTTTTCGTAGCGACCTTGTCGTTATTTCCACCGCGCCAAAACTTCGTTAATCTCTTCATCCACCTCATCCCGCGCCTCCCAGCGTTCTCTTCCCTTTGACAATAATTCATCGTAATTCGTCTCTGCATGGCGGATGTGAGCAATGACCGCCAGCCGAATGAATTTCTCATCGAGGCTTTTCGCACCCATGGAGCGTCCCACCCGTCCGCTGTATTTCTGGCAGGCATGTACTGCAATGATTTGTTCGCGCCCAGCAGGACAATTGGGAAACAACTCGCGTACTCGCGCCGCGAAATGTTGCACATATTCCTGATCTATTTCCGCGCGGCGTTCGGCCTCGCGCTCATTTCGGCGGGCGCGGACATCGGCATCCTCCAAACATTCCTGTTCAGCGCGCTGGAGCGCGGCTTCCTCCACCAGCAATCCCTGACGTTCATAATGTTTACGAGCGCGGCTCCATTTCAAGACGACTGCTGACAATGTGGAATATTTGTCTGCGCGGCGGGTCAATGCTGCGCTACCCGTTGGGAGGAAGACGAGATGATCCAGGTCGGCGCAGGAAAGGCAAAGCGCGCCTTTGTTCTCAACCAGTGTGATCCAGGCGTGGTGTCCCAGTTTTTCGCCGCATTCGTCGCAGGTCGAATCTTGATTGGTGATGAAGACTCTCAAGTCCATGTTACAAGGTTTCCAGCAACCCTTTTCCAAACGATGTCAAACGAATTTCAGCAAGATACTTTGACTTGTATCCATCGCTTGTTCTTTCTTTGTTCTCGTACTCAAGGATGCCAAAATCGGTCAGGGGGTAGATCACCATGCGCGCAATGGCAGAGCGCATGGTGCTGTTCACAAGAGATTGATCGGCGCTTGGCCAAGTAAAGTGAGTCTCTTTGATCAATTGGTCGGCGAACGGTTCATAGGAAACCGATTTGCCAACAGGCAATCCCAGCAGACGCTTGAGGATGATCGTATTGAAGTTAATCGGCAAGCCCTGCGCCAAACCTGAGAAAGGAAATGCAATGCGCCAATCCTCGTAATGCCACCAAACATCCAGCATAAAGCCAAGTTGAATTGGGGCAGGGGCGTTCAAAAAGGATTGGGCGCTTGGTGTTACTTTCCAGGTACGGGCTTGACCGCCTGTTATCAACCCGCCTGTATTGGCAAGCATGTGAAGGAAAAACAACTGCCAGACATCATCTTCACTTCGCAATTTATAAACCTTGTCTCCAAGTTTTTCATCGAGCACAGGCGGGCTGACGAATTTGGCGCAAATCTCGCGCACGGCTTTCAGCGGCAGGTTGCCCGTGGACTGTGTGCCGACCACGCGGTTTTCATTCAGGTAGGACAAGAACGTGACCATGTCCCGCCGCACGGCCAATGCCTCTGTCAAAGCAATTTGCTTTTCATCCAATCCGCTTACCCAATTGGCGATCTTCACAAGAATTTCTTCGCCTGCGGTCGGAGGTTGGGAATAGTCTTGCCCGTTGATAACGGGATCCGCCTCCCTGTGGCTGCGTGGGTGACGCAAAACTTTGTTTACTTCATCAAGGTCAAAATGCTCGGGGTCGAAATTTTCGCCGATCCACTCCAAATATCTATCGTGTTCTGGATGTTTTGGGTTGGTTGACGCCTCCAAAATTTCCTCATATCCCCCAACACCACCTGAATCTTCGGGCGGACAGGCGCGCTTACCTGCAATGCAAACTGGATAGTGAGCTTCCTTCTCGGCTGGCAGGATTTTTTCGACAATCAAGTCATGCAGCCAACTGTCGCCAAAGTCATATTCGTAACGAAACTTAAAGCCCTCACGCTCAACGAGTTGATTCAATTTGAAGCGCGACTCGTTCTTTGTTCCCATATCCCCGTACTCATCATCTTCGGGGTTGCCGTAGATTTGTCCGTTGACGGTGAACATGTGCAGGTGATAGTCGGCCCAGCCCATGACGATTTGCAAAATGTCATGGAACTGCAACAAGGTTGTCGTATCTGACACTAAAATTCTGCGCCAGATGGGAGGTTTGGAATCGTTCAACGTGACTTTGATTTGATAAATTGTTTTTGATGCTGACAAGGGATTCTCCTTTGACTGTGTTCCGTCATTGGAGGGTGTTCTCCCCGAAGCAATGACGAAACCTTACAAATCAAATATTGCGATACTGTTCTTTACATTCAGGAAGACGAGCCGCGTCTTTGCCTGGACGCTTCGACTCGGCTCAGCGCGGGCCTTGAGCTGGGCCGCGACGGCCTGGGCGTAGCGCGCCACCTGACGGTCGTACCCGTTCTGGCTGATGGCGGATTGCGCTTCGGCGTCGCTTCGCACCTCGTCAGTTTTGAAGTCAATGATAAACCAGCCTGCTTCGGTGCGGTAGAGCAAATCCATGATGCCGCGCTCATTGGGCAAATCATAGCGGACTTCGTGATGGCGTTCGGCGGAGTCGAGTTCGGCGAAGAGCGGATGGGCGCGCAGGCGTTCCAACAGGCGGCGGGATTCTTGAATGGCGGCGTGGATTTCTTTGGGGTCGGTCAATCCTGATTCGAGGGCGAAGGGTTTCAGGAAGGATTCAAAATCATCATCGGGGAAATGCCAACGGCGAATGGCTTCGTGGACGAGGCGTCCCACCAGCCAGGCAGGGGCGCGCGGGGTTTTGGTCTTTGAGACGATGCGCCAGACTCGTTGCGGCGGGTCAGATTCATGGGCGCGGAGTTTCTCCTCGGCGAGGGGAATGTTTGGGAGGAGGGGTTCGAGCAGGTCGGACTCACGGGGAGATTCTGTTTGGGATGTTGAATCAGGTTGAGGAGCGGAAGGAACGTCTGCTTGGGAGTAGGGGTAAATTGCAGTGTAGATTCCGTCTTTGAGTTGGGAATGCTCGGGCGTAGACATCTCCAAGAAAGAGAACTTGCCAAGCCAGCCCGCGAGGGAAAGCGTGCCGTCTTTTTTGAGTTTGACGTGGCCGCTGATGAGAAGTTTTTCCTTGGCGCGGGTGGCGGCGACGTAGAGCAGGCGGTTGTCTTCGGCTTCGGCGCGGTCGTCTTCGAGGCGCGAGGCGAGCTGCCAGGCGGTGGAGTGGAAGTCGTCGTCGCGAATGTCGAGGAGGAGATTATTCGAGATGAGGGTTTTTGCGCCTGCGCCGCGATGTTCGTAGGCGGCGTCGGCGAGGACGGTGAGGGGGAACTCGAGTCCCTTGGCTTTGTGGACGGTCATCAGTTGAACCGCGCCCGCGTTCGACGAATCGGCTGGGGCTTCGCCTTCGCGGAAACTGACGTCGCGCAGGGTCTGGATGTAGGCGAGGAAGTCGGTGAGGTTGACGAGGCGCGAGCGGTGCGCGTCGGCGAGCAGTTTGTCCACGTTGCGGACGAGGCGCGCACCATTGGGGTCGCTGGCAAGGATGGCGTGGTAGTGGGTGAGGTCGATGAAGCGTTTGAGAATCGTAGCGGCGGGAGCGCGGCCAGATAAAGCGTGAAGTTCGGTGAGGATGGATAAAAGATGAAGGATGAAAGATGAAGGATGAATCTGTTGTGTATTGCGTGTTGCGTATTCCGTATTCTGTTGGTTGATGGAGTCAAAGAGTCTGGCGGGGGATGTTGATCCATCGGGGAAGCGGAGGCGATAAATTTCCGAATCAGGTATCGCGAAGGCGGGAGAACGCAGGAGACCGACGAGGGCGAGATCATCGGTCGGGTCGGCGATGGCGGCGAGGATGTTGAGCAGGTCGCGGATTTCGGGGCGGTCATAGAAGCCGCGTCCTGCAACAGTGACGAAGGGAATGTTTGCCGCTTCGAGCGCGGACTCGTAAATGGGGAATGCTGTGGAGGAACGGAAAAGCAAAGCCATGTCGCCGTAGTTGAAGCCTTCGGTTTCGTGAAGTTGACGCAGGCGGTTGGCGAGGGCTTGCGCGGCGGAGATGCGCCCTTCGTCGGCGGATTCGCCAAGTCCAAGGTGGAATTCGATGAAGGGTGGCTGGATATTTTCGCGGACGGGATTCTGGCGATAGGCGCGCAGTGGAGCAAACGGAACAGCGTAGGGTCGCGCGGGGTCGTCGGTCTCGCCGAGGATGGGGGCGAGCAGGGAATTGAGTTGTTCGAGCAGAGGTTTGTGCGCGCGGAAGGTCAGGTCGAGGTCAATCAGTTCGCCGCCTGAGTCGCGGATGTCGGCTTGCACCTGGCGGAAGACGGAAACATCCGCGCCGCGAAATTTGTAGATGGATTGTTTGGAGTCGCCCACGATGAAAAGATTAACCGATTTTGGATTTACGATTGACGATTTACGATTGGAGATTGGGTTGAATCCTGTGAGCGCATAAACGATTTGTCTTTGCCTGTCATTGGTGTCCTGGAATTCGTCCACGAGGACGGCACGCAGTTCGGATTGCAGTTGAGCGCGGACTTCGGGATGCTCGGTCAGCAAGTGTGCGGTGAGGCCTTCGAGATCGTCGAAGTCGAGGGATTGGCGTTCGTCTTTGCGAGATTGATATTCAAGCAGGGTCTGGTCAAGCAGGCGATGGACAGCGGGGAGGGACGCGGCAAGTTTTTCGTCGAGTGCGAAGCGGGATTTTTCAGCGAGGAATTTGAGGTGCTCGTCGTAAATGTCTTTGAGTTGCCGCATGGACTCGCGGACAGTTTCGATGTCGTCCCAGTTGGCTTTTTGTCCCAGCGTGGAGATGGCTTTGCGAAGGGCGGTGAGGGAGGCGAGAACGGCATCCCAGTTTTGCACGGCGCGGGCTTGCTGGATTTCAGTCCATTGCGCGAGGACAGATTGGCGCGCGAGTTCGAGTTTGTCTTCGGGGGAGGATGAGCGGAGGGATGCGAGAGTGGAAAAGGAATCAATCCAAGTTTGAGAATCAAGGTGTGCGGCGAGATAAGAGGAAAGAGTTGACTCGAATTTTTCCCTCACCCCTGCCCCCTCTCCCAAAAGCGGGAGAGGGGAAATGTCCAACCTGCGACTCATCAGCGCAGTAAGAATTTGTCGAAGTTCATTTTCCTTGAATACGCCAAACAACCCAACGGATTCTTCATCTGTCGAACCCCACGCCAGCGCGGATTCAATCGCTTCGGCTTGCAGAGCGGCGGACAATCCCTCTTCGAGAACTTCAAAGGCAGGGTCAAGTCCTGTCTCGGCGGGATGGGCGCGCAGGATTTCGGCGCATAAGCTGTGGATGGTGCCAATTCTTGAAGAGTCAATATTTGAACCGCGAAGCACGCTAAGGTCGCTAAGATTTTCTTCTTGTATTTCCTTCGCGCTCTTCGCGGTCTTGGCGGTTAATTCTTCCTGTGAAACAGACAAAAATGCATTACGAATACGGGAGCGCATTTCCCGCGCGGCTTTTTCAGTGAAGGTGATCGCGAGAATGGAACGCAGGGGATAACCCTGTTCGAGCAAATGCAAATAATGTCCCGCCAAAGAAAGCGTTTTGCCCGAACCCGCTCCAGCCGTGACCGCAATCGCGGACGATGAATCCGTGACGGCTTTTTCCTGGTTGCCTTTGAAGTGGAATTGAGAGAGTAAAGTCATTGAGTTATCAGTGAACAGTGAACAGCGATCAGTTGCGTTTACGTTTTTTGGATTTCGGTTTCGCAATATCAATCTGTTTCGTTGCGCCAGATTTCCGAAAATGTTTAGGGTCGACTTTTTCTTTGAATATTTGGTAATGACGTTTGATTCGGGCAACGTACGCGGGATCTTCCAGAAGCCCTGCAATCAGTTTGAGAATGGCGGGCGCTAACTCAGATTGCGGACTGGCAGAATTGAGAACCAGCCCCCGCATTTCATTTATCGCGAGGCGTTCAATTTCATTATCTGGTTCACCGCCCCACCACTTTTTGTAGAATGCTTCGCTCTCCCAACCATAAGCCACCACCGCGACAAGATCGTTTCGCTTTCTGGAAATGACATTGAAAAACACTCGCCGACAATCACAATCTTCTTCGTCACAGTATGCCTCCAGCAAGCCATACTCATCAGCAGGCAGCCAGGAATTGCCCACAGGAATTTTAGCGGTGCGCGTTTCAGTTAACGCCGTTTCAGGAAACAATACTTGAAACAATTCATAAGACATAGTTAAAATCCTCTCTTATATCGCCAGCAAAAATTGACCGCAGGGCAATAGCTCGGACAACCCTCATCGGGCGCCTTCGGCTCGAACTGTCCTGCGCGGATTCCAGTCACATGCCTGCCGATGTGTGCCACCGCAACGGCAAACGCCGCTTCCACGCCACCTTCAAATTTTTCAAGTTTCAAACTGCTCGCTTCCGCTTTCTGGATATGCCAGTAAAAACCGCTCGAAACTTCGCCTAGTCCCAGCGCATCGCGCGCCGCCAAAGCATAAATCGGCAGTTGCAGCCTGCGCCCCTCTTTCAAATGGCTCGCCGAAATCGCCGTGCTCCCCGCCTTGTAATCAATCACACGCAGACTCCCATCGGGCGCAGCGTCGAGTCGGTCAATGTACCCATGCAGTCGCACCTCACCCGCCGAAGTCTGCAACACCAGCGACGGCTCGCCCATCCCAAAGCGCGCTTCCATTTGTTTCGGCGTATATCCCTGTGAAATTTTATTTAACTCACCAATCGTTTTTTCCAACACACGCAGTAACTCCGCCCGCTGCTGCGTCCACAATGCGGTCGGGCGAAAACCATATTCTTCGGGCGCGCTTGCAAAAACTTTTCCAGCCGCCGTCTTCAACGCAACGCCGCTGTATACATCCTCCAAAATCTTATGCAGCATCGAGCCGAGCATCCGCACATCGAATCCCTCCTCGGCCTCCTCACGCGGCTCCAACTCCAGCGCGTACGCCACAAAAAACTCGAACGGGCAAGTCCCATAACTTTCGAGTCGGCTCGCGCTCCAGCCGTGCGCCGCGCCAAAACGTTCGCTCAAATCAAACAACTCGCCCTCGTAGATTCCCTTTGCATTGGGATTCATGCGCGCCCGCAAAACTTCAATTCCATTTTTGATGTGGATGTCGAAGTCCCGAGCCGATTCCACCCATTCGACTCTCGAGGCCGCCTCGGCAGAATCCATTAAACCAGCCTCGCCTCTTATCCTGACCGTTGAGCTGGTTCCATTTAATCGGTTGATCTCCTCCCAAAACGGGGACGGCTCCCACGCCTGCCCGTCCTCCGCCAGGTAGGTGCGCGTCAGCAGAAGTTTTTGCCGTCCGCGTGTGACGGCTTGATAGAACAATGTCCCCTCGTCGCCGTGCAATTTGGTTTCGAGATTCAGTTTCGCGCGGTCCGACTCGCGCAACAAAATATCCTCGCGCTCCTGCTTCGGGAACTCACCTTCGGAGAGTCCCATCAATGCGACGGCTTCAAAGGATAATCCGCGCCCATCCAGCACAGATGCGACAAACACGCCCGACTCAGCAGGAACGGTAAACGCCGCAGGTTCCACTGCGCCGCGCAAGTCTTTGTAGAAATCGGCATATTCCAATGAATCGTTATTCAAGACAGATTCGGCCAGAACCAATCCGCGCAAGACATCCTTGAATGCGCGCAAAGCCGCAACATCCCGCTCCGCTGTGGATTTAATTTCGCGGGCATTCACAACGACATTCAAACCATTCCCCCCTCTCCCCTCGGGAGAGGGGCTGGGGGTGAGGGCAGGGTCATCGCCGATCAACGCTTCAACAAAAGCCACATGATCTTTTATCGAAGCACTATTTGGCGGGGTGAGCAAGTCAACGAATGTATTGAATGCGGACTCCAAAGCCTCGCCCTGAGCTTGTCGAAGGGTCTCCTGACTTTGGACGCTCGAAAGCCTGGAGACTTTCGACTCCATGTCGCCAGAAGGCAAGTCATCTTCAAACTCAGTGACCTTCCGTTTCCCCCACATTGCAAACGCCTCGCGCCACTGATCGAGTCCTTGCGAGACTTTCCCCACTCGCGAAAGTTCATCCAACTCCGCGGCGGATGCAGCCTCAATTCCCTGTCCGCTGAAATCAAAATATGGACTGCGCCACGCTTCGATCAACGCGCGGCGTTTCCAATTGTCCGCGGGCAATGAAAGCAAGGTCAGCAACGCGGCAACGGCAGGGTTTTCGTTCAGCGGTTGTCCGCCCACGATACGCAACGGGATTCCAAACTCAGCGGCGGTCTCTTCGAGAAATGGACGATACGGCTCAAGGTTGCGCGCCAGGATGGCCACATCCGATAACTTCATCCCATCGCGCACGACACGCGCTTTGATCCACCGCAACGCGGCGCGCGCTTCGATGGCGCGGGTTTGGGCTTCTACGAATTCAATGTCATTGCGCTCTGGAGTCGGGCGGCTTGCCGCCCGTGTCTCAGAAGCAAGCTTCTGGACTCCAGAATTAAGATCAAACAGCGAGGCTTCCACATTTGCAATCCCCGTTGAAAGCATGGACGCGGAATCCATCGCTTCGGGTTGTAGATTGAGACTATTGACTAACGCGGTTTGCGCGCGGTGAAAACGGTGCTGCGCGGCGCGCTGTGGATTTTGAATGTCGCCCGTCAATGTGACGAGAGTCTCTTTTGCGCGATTTGCCAGCAGGGATAGAACCGCCAGTTGCGTGGGGTTGAATTCGTCGAAGCCAGAGACAGCTAACAGTCGGGTATCAGTTCCGAGGTCAGGTTTTGATTCGAGCGCGATCGCCGCCAGCCAGCCGCGTCCTTCGTTATCCGCCCAATTTTGTTTTTGCAGCCAATCCTGGTAGGCGGAGTAAACAACGGCGATCTCCTCCAGCCGCGGGCCGAATCCTTTAACGGAAGCAGTAAACAGGTCAGGGGTGATGCGGGCGCGTTTAAGTTCTTCAATCGTGTTGCGAAGGAGCGCGACGAATCCAGGCTTGTCGCGCAAGGCCGCGAAGTGCGTCATCGCGCCGCGTTCGCACAGGTCATCCACGATGGAACGAAGCAGGCGAATCCGCACGGGGTCGAGCAGCAGCGGAATGGGCTGTCCCGCGCGGATCAATAATTCGGAATAGAGCGTGTGAAAGGTGTGGACTTCCACACCCAGCGCGCCGCCCGCAGCGCAAAGCCGCTGGCGAAACCCAGCGGCTTGAATGGAGTTCGGCACGATGACGATGACGGGTGCGAGCGGCTCACTCGCAAGTGTGGCGCGGATCTGCTCAATGACAAATTGAGTCTTGCCGTGTCCAGCAGGGGCGAGCAGGAGACGGGGCATTTAGCAAATCCTCTTTTTACTCGCCAACTTGATGAAGAAGTTCATCTATGATTTGCTGATTGACACTGTATCCATTTTGGCGAAGGTTTTCCAACTCAGGCTTGAGCGCGGATAATAAACCAGATTGCCTCGCTTTCAGCAGGATTCCCAGCGTACCGATTTTTTGTTGATTGAGTTGCGCTAATTTGCGGCGGCCTTTGCGCTCGTCCATCAAGACCCAATCGGCCTTGATTTCACGCGCGAGGACAATCGTTTCAGATTCTCCCAGGTCAAGTTCATCGAGAAGAATTTCAACTGCCAATCGGTCCTGGACTGGAACAACTTTTATCCAATCTGCTGTGACGACTTCCTGCTTTGCGCCTCCAACTTCGCGGCCTGCAACAACAGCTTCATCGTATACTGCC
The DNA here is from genome assembly GCA_021796315.1 of Chloroflexota bacterium. The sequence goes on along the minus strand of JAJYOH010000002.1, from coordinate 34,001 downwards.
TGCGCTATCGTAATTTCCCCAAAGAATTGGCGCAGTAAGTCAAAGCGTTGAATGACGGCCAACCCAATCAACGGAGTGGTATTGGAGACGACAATCATGAATGGGCTTGTGTGTCTATGCGGCTGGCAGAATCAACTTCTTCGCTCAATTCCTCGGGCGAATAATTAATGTATGCGATTCCCCGCCTTCTCAACAAGGCTAAAAAATCAACGCGGCTGATGTTCAGAAGACGGGCAGCTTTTCCTGAGGAAATATGTCCATCGGTAAAAAGAGAGAAAGCCACCCACTCTGAAATGCGCTGTTGAATATCATCCTTACTCAGCCCAAGTTGAAGCAGGTTGGACGGCAAATGAACTTCGAATGTGATATTGCTCATAAGGTTTGCTCCTGAACGCTTCAATTATAGCCCTGTCTTTACGATTTGCTCCTGCGCCAATGCGACCAACTCTTTGACGGACTCGAGCAACGCCGCACCTGTTTTTGCGGATAATGGAACCGCTTCCTCCCCCGCTTCGGGCTGGGCGGTTAAATCCCGAACCTGGGACAACCTTTGAGATAACTCTGCGGGAAGATGTTCTGCTTCGACAAGTTGGGATTGAACAAGGCGCGGGGAGGGCAGGTCGGAGGATGGGTCGCGATCCGCGCTGAGCGAAGTCGAAGCGTGGAGGGCGAGGAACGAGGTGAGACTCCAGCCAAGGGCTTCGCGCAAGGGACGAGTCATCTCTTCGGGGAAGTCGCCTTTGAGGAGTAACTCTGCGAGGGCGAGTCGTTTTTCGGCAAAGGCTAATCCTTCGCCCGCGCGTTTGCGGCGAAATTCGGTGGCATCGCTGACGGAGGCGGAAGGCAGGCTGGTGGCTTGCCAGGCAATATCTTCGGGGGCGGGCGGCGCGGCGAGGGCGGGGATGAATGTTGTGAGGGAGTGGAAGCCTTCCGAGTCCATCAGGTGAAGTTGCGGCGCGTTTTCAATGTAGTGCTCGGTGAGACAGTTTTCCACCAGCGGACGCAACTCGGCGGGCGCGCCTGAGACGACAACCAAAATTCCATCGGTGGGGGCTTTGCGGACGAGCAGGATTTTGTTGGGGATGCGGTCCACCAACAGCGCGGCAAAATCCTTGAGGGACGGCGGGGGAACGGGAATCTGCTCGGGCTGAGATTCTGTCGCTGAAATGGGAGCAGCTTCGGTCGGCGCGAGAGCGAGTTCCACCTCCACAGGAGTCTTGAGAAGATCGCCCAGTTTTTGCAGGAGGCTTTGTCCCATGTCTGCAAATTTAATTGAGGCTGGAGATTCATCGGTTCCGAAGACAGTGGCGAAAACATTTTTCTTGGCGGCGAGGGTATCCAACATGCGCTCTTCGATGGTGTCTTTGGCGATGAGGTTGATGACCTGCACGGAAGAAGGCTGGCCGTGACGATGGGCGCGGGCGATGCGCTGTTCGAGCACGGCGGGATTCCAGGGGAGGTCAAGGTTGATGACGAGGGAAGCGGCTTGCAGGTTGAGGCCCACGCCGCCCGCGTCGGTGGAGAGGAAGACGCGGCAATCGGGATCATCGAAAAATTTCTGGATGAGGTCGCCGCGCTTGGCGGAGGGAACATCGCCCGTCAGTTTGACATAGCCGAGTCCGACGCGTTTGAGGATGGGTTCAGTGAGGGCGAGCATGGTGGCCCACTGGCTGAAGATGACAGCCTTATGACCATTAGAGGCGATTTCTTCGGTGAGGATTTCGTCGAGTTCGGTAAGTTTGGGCCCAGTCTTCTCGCTGTCTTTGAGAGGGATTTCCTTATCGTGAAGCGCGAGCGCGTTGCAGATCAGGCGCATCTTGATGAGGTACATCAAAAGCAGTTCGCGCTCTTTGGGCGTGAGCGGGCGGCGCTTTGATGCGGAGAGAAGTTTAGCGAGTTTTTCCCTAAACTCGCTGTAGGCTTGCCATTGTTTTTCGGTCATCTCGACGAAGAAGTTGTTGTCGGTGCGCGGCGGCAGGTCTTTGAGGACTTCGTCGCGGGTGCGGCGAAGAATGTAGGGTTTGATGAGGGCGCGCAACTGGTCAATGTTTTTGTAGCCGAGCACTTTGTACGTGCCGCTCTCGCGCTTTTCGAGTTCGTAGAAACGGTCGTTGAAATGCCAGAGCGGGCCGAGGATGCGCGGGTCGAGGAATTGGAAGATGCTGTAGAGTTCGTCAATGCGGTTTTCGAGCGGCGTGCCTGTGAGGACAAAGGCGTAGCGGCTCGGCAGGGACTTGACCATCATAGCGGTTTTGGCGCGCCAGTTTTTGATGCGCTGGGCTTCATCGAGGATGATCAGGTCGGGGCGCAGTTTGAGCAGTTCGTCCATGTCGTGGCGGACGAGTTCGTAGTTGATGATCTTGAAGAAGGATGAATCGTTGTAGTGTTTGCGTCGTTCGAGCAATCCACCTTCGACGACGGTGACGGTCAACGAGGTGAAGCGGCGAATCTCGCGCGCCCACTGATGTTTCAGCGAGGCGGGGCAGATGATGAGCGTACACTTTATGTCGCGCATTTCCTTGAGCAGCGCCGCGGCGGCAATGGCCTGGACGGTTTTTCCGAGTCCCATATCGTCCGCGAGCATGGCGCGGCGTCCGAAGGCGAGGTGCATGGCGCCCTGTTCCTGATAGGGATATAGTTTGGTGGAGAGCACATCGAAGGTGCGGCGTCCGCGTTTGACCTGGTCGAGGAACCATTCCTTTTGCTGTTGGATTTCTTCGCGGTCTTGCAGGAGAGCCAGATGTTCATGCACCGCTTCGTTCACGCGGACGAGAGGCTTGTCGCGCGTCGGAAGCGACTCAATGGCTGACAGGAGGGAGGGCAATGCCTGGAGCGGTGAACCAACCAAAAATCCAGAAGGATCGAAGTAGCGGGTGAGCAAATCTTTGACGGGCGCGCGGTCGGGCAATGGCAGGGCGGCGCGTACGGTCACATCCATGGCGTGATGCAGGTAAATTTGAGTCCCGCGCGGGCGTTCTTCCGCAAGTTTCTTGAGTTTTTTCCCATGTTCCTTTTCAAGCGAGATCAACACGCCTTCGATGTGCTTGCAAGTGCCAATGAGGTTGCTCTTGTAATCGGGACAGGTGCAGGAATTTTGCAGTTCATCGAGCGAGCGGATTTCGACGCGGTAGGCGCGCCCCGAAACTGAACTGACCTCGAATAAACTAAAAACGGGATGGCTGCCTTTGTTGGCAATCTTGAGTATCTCGGCGCGAGCGCGTTCGCGTCGGCGTTCGATTTGTTCCTGGATGTCTGAGGGCATGGGGGACTCCGCTTTTTTCTGCGAATTATACTTGCGTTGAAAGAATACGAATGTCTTAGCTGAGTATAGGGTGCGCTAAAAGTATGTAGATGAGTTTGCTCCCTGCGCCGTCCTCGGCGCAGGATTTACTCGCAAGCGCCGCCGAGGACGGCGGCTTGAGCCTATTTATCAACAACCTTTGAGTGCCCCCTCTGAGTATAACCAACCTCGCCGACAGTAAATAAAGTCCCGCATGGTTTTGGCGGGATTGTGTTCCCTTGGGATTACTACATCGCCAAAGCAATATTCGGAAAAGCCTGGGCGGTAGAAGTGGACATAGAAATAGTTTATCACGAGCGGGCAGAGCCATAAAGCGAAAGGAACGACAGCTACCCCACGATCATAATTGCATATTTGCAGACAAACTCGGTCGGTCTGCTTTCAGACTCCAACCTCAAAGCGGAAGATGGGTTGGGGGTATATCAATAATATTGAAGTCATATTTCCCAATGCCCTGTACCAGCAAGTAAGAAGAATCAGTCTCCTTGCAATTTTCAAGTTGATGAATTCTTCCCGCTTCTATTTGGCACCGCGCACCCGCTGCCAACTGAACTTCCTCGTCCGGGTTTCGCATCCGAACCAATATGATCCCCGTGAGGCAGAAGATATTGTCGATCACTTGGGTGTGGTAGTGCCACTCGGCGACTTCATGCGGAGTTAGCATCATGATTCTCACAAGTACGGATTCTGTTTTAACGATTACTTCAGATTCCTGCATGTCAACTCCTTTGCTATTCCAGTGCCGGCATACTTGGATCGTCCGCCCGTATTTATTCAATAATTTTCATTTGCCATACCCTGCTTTGCCCAACTTGTCGAGGGCGCGTTCAATGGGATATGACCAGGCAGCCGCGTTTAACTCGATGAAATTGGTCAGTACAGCTATTGAGCCATTGCGGAGGAAATAGCAATGTTATAATTTCAACATATATAATCCTATAAGCATCAAAATGAGCCAATCACATATACTAATTATTGAAGATGATCCGGCTGTTGCGCAAAGCTTGCAGGCCGGGTTACTCCGCGAAGGCTTTGAAGTCGCATGGAAATCTAGCGGTGCGGATGGAGTGGCGTGTGCCCAGAAAAATTCTCCGCATCTTGTGTTGTTGGATATTCGTCTGCCCGATGGCTCGGGATTTGACTTCTGCCATCAGATACGCCAACTGGGACTCCACTTCCCCATTATTATGCTTACCGCCCGTCATGACGAAGTGGACAAGGTTTTGGGATTGGAGATGGGTGCCGACGATTATGTGACCAAGCCGTTTAGCTTGCGCGAACTTGTCTCGCGCATGCGCGCTCAGTTGCGACGTGCATACGGAGATTACGCCTCAGCAGATTCAAACGTATTGACAGTAGTAGATCTGGTGCTGGATCAAGCCACCGGTCAGACGCGACGCGGTGAAAATATCGTCGCGCTGACGCCCATCGAATTCCGTTTGCTCACGTATCTGGCGCGGCATCGCGGTCAGGTTCTGAGTCGGGCGCAAATCGTAGAAGCCGTATGGGGTTATGCGCCCGATCTCGAGAGCGAGAAGTCGGTCAACGTACATATTCGCCATTTGCGCGAAAAGGTTGAGAATGATCCGGGTCATCCAGAGCTGATCCTCACCGTTCCTGGCCTCGGATACAGGCTAGCCAGCGAGATTAAGAAACCTTAACCGAATCACAATCTGAACGAAACCTTGGGGAAATACACTTACAGGCGAGTAAATTTTACTCGCCTGTTTCTTTGTATTTCAAGCTTTTGAAAGGTTGACATGAACAAAATGAGGCTTAGAACCATCATTATTGTCTCGATTGTCGCTCTCCTAGCTATCGGTGCGGCGGGGTATTACGGTTTTTCCAGTTCAGCTCAGGCAAAGCCGACTCCTCAAGCTCCCCAAACCAGTGCTGTGGCGAAATGCGATGTCAAACAAACTGTCGAGGCTCCCGGCACACTGAACAACACAAGTGAAACACAAATTCTCATGCCGGTTTCCGGCACATTGCCACTAGTAAATGTACGGGCAGGAGAAAGTGTGAGCGTGGGACAAGTTCTTGCAGTGCTGGATGACAAGTCGAGAGCTGAAGCACAGATCGCTCTAAAAAATACGCAGGACGCTTACGAAAAAGCATACAACTATCGCAAATCATTGAACGGCAAGACATGGATCCAGAACGTCACAGTCAAAACCGTTGGCGCGCAACAAATTCCCGAAGTTCACTGGTATCTTGGCTATGTGGACGCAGCAACCATCTTGAAAGCAGATAATGACCTTGCACTGAAGAAGGCGCAATTGGACGATGCTCGAACGACGCTTGCGCAGATGGATCTCAAGGCGCCTTTTAGTGGCGTGGTTGTTGAAGTGGACGCGGTTGCCAACCAGCCTTATCACGCCAATGACGTTCTGTTCAAGATCATCGATCCAAAAGCTCTGGAGGTGGTGGCCAATGTAACACAGGAAGACTACCCCCTCTTGAAAGCAGGACAGGATGCGATGGTGTATTTCGACGCCCGCCCAGATGTGATCGCTCAGGGAAGAGTAGATCGTCTTGTTCCTAAACTTGTTCCAGGCGCCTCCCCCACTTACGACATCTACATCTCACTCAATGAAGTTCCAGATGGCTTGGTGGATGGCATGACAGTTGATACCAATGTAACGATCGCCAGCCGCCAGGGAGTACTTTGCCTGCCTCGCAGCGTTGTACACGCATCAGGAAGCAACCAAGTAATGCTTCAGGTATGGAACGGCTTGGGCACAGCGAACCGCCAGGTCACGATCGGGTTGCGCGGCGATTCGAACATCGAGATTGTTTCCGGGCTTCAGGAAGGCGAACAGGTGGTTGTGAGATGACCATCATCCACACTGAAAAACTGACCCGCACTTATGCGGTCGGGCACAGCACAGTGAATGCCTTGCGCGGCGTCGACCTTGATGTAGAGACCGGCGAGTTTGTGGCTTTGATGGGACCATCCGGAAGCGGCAAGTCTACCATGATGCATCTGCTCGGCTGTCTCGATACGCCGACATCCGGGAAGTATTGGCTCGAAGAACGCGACATGAGCAAACTCTCGAAGGACGAACGCGCTGACGTACGAAACAATCGCATTGGATTCATCTTCCAGACTTTTAACTTGTTACCGCGTCTCAACTCGTTGGATAATATCGCGTTGCCGCTTCTTTACGGACGACACGACGGGGACGCAAATCAACGGGCTTCGGAGGCACTCGAACGGGTTGGGTTGACATCACGTGCGCAGCACCGCTCCAACGAATTATCTGGTGGGCAACGGCAACGCGTCGCCATCGCCCGTGCATTGGTTACGAACCCGGCGCTCATCCTGGCCGACGAGCCAACTGGCAACCTCGACAGCAAAACCGGTGCGGAAATCATGCGCCTGTTGGCGGAGTTGTGCTCGGAAGGTCACACGATCCTAATGGTGACACACGATGCACAAGTGGCGGCCCACGCGGGGCGTATTTTGTACATGCGGGACGGAGAGATTGTAGAAGAAAGGTCTATCGATGTCACTGCTTAATACACTACTAACTGCGCTGCGCGGCATAAGTAGTAATCTCCTGCGCACAGCACTTACAACCCTCGGCATCATCATCGGTGTGGCATCGGTGATTGCAACGCTGGCTTTGGGTAATGGCGCGCGTGCGGCCGTGGAGGCGAACTTCCGCTCATTGGGGGCAGATCAGATCCAGATCGACCAGGATCTTCAGTTGAAGAACGGGAAAATGCAGGCATTGGGAAAAGCCTTGACATATGAGGACGGCCTCGGTATGCCGCAAGCAGTATCGTTGGTGGATCGGGCAGAGATGACGGTGAGCGGTTCGACCAAATTACGTTACGGTCGCCAGACGGATGACATTAGTTTTCAAGGCACGGATGCTGGCGCTCTGTTGACCGTGATCTCGCAAGGACAAGTTCAGCCTGTTGGCTGGCCATCAGATAAGCCGCTGACACCGCAGGATTTTATCGGGCAGGGACGGTTCTTCACGGATGACGAAGTGCTGGACAGAGATGCGGTGTGCGTGCTTGGATATCAGACTGCACTGGATCTGTTCGAAGGTGATAACCCGATTGGTCAAACGGTCTGGGTCAATCGCAAGCCATGCCAGGTAGTCGGGGTGCTGGCGGAGCTGGAAGCGTTGAGTGTAGAGGACCGCGTTAACACCCGGCCGAATGAGGTCCTCTACTTACCTGTTAGTTTCTCCGTTAACAATCTCTTCGACACACAGCCGTGGGTGACGATCATCGCACACGTGCCGGACGTATCAAAGATGGAAGAGGCAAAAGCGCAAATCGCCGCATATCTCCGTCAACGTCATGACATCACACAAGCAACCGATGGCAAATACGCCGATGATTTTCACATGACAACCAAGCAGGATGTATTAGGTGCGCAATTGCAATCGGCAGCGACTTTTTCACTTCTGCTGACTGCACTGGCGATTGTCTCGCTCGTGGTTGGCGGCATTGGCATCATGAATGTGCTGCTGGTCAGTGTGAGCGAACGCACGCGCGAGATCGGTGTGCGGATGGCTGTCGGAGCACGCGGCCGCGATGTGGTTGCACAGTTCCTGCTGGAAGCAGTGCTGTTGAGCGCTGGGGGCGGATTACTGGGAATCGCGATAGGGGTGTTGACGGTTCCCCTGGCCGCCTCGTTGAATCAAGGCGTGGCGCTGCTCGACCCGCGCAGCGTGCCGTTGTCATTTGGTGTGGCACTGGTTACTGGATTGGTCTTCGGCCTTTATCCGGCGATGCGTGCTTCGCGTCTCGATCCGATCGAAGCTCTGAGATATGAATAAATGAGTAGGAGGTGGTAGGAGCAAATAATACACAGCAGACCTTCTTTAGTACTCGCTATAACATTTTAAATCATATTTCGAATTGGAGGCTTTCTATGAACAAAAACATTCTCATCACCGGCGGGATCATCGTACTCGTGCTCCTGCTGGGGGGTGCAGCATTTATCGGAGCGCGGCTGTTGAACGGTCAGGGACTGCCTGTGGCATCATCAGGTGGATCAGGGCCCAGAATCGGCACTGGTGGCGGCCCGGCCACTTCGCTTGACATTCAGCCAGCCAAGGAATTGCCGCAGACATCCGCAGACGTCAGGGGGCTTTTCGACCATCGCCAGAATAACAGCATCTTTGTTGGCACCGGACAGGTGATGATGAGCGCAAAGAAGGATGCATCTGGCAATGTACAGACCTCTGCCAGCCACAGCGGGCCGACCGTCGAGGTTGTTGTTACCACCCAGACAATCATCTATAAAGATGTGACGATGCAGCAATTCAACGGCAAAGCACCTGCCGCTGGTCAGAAGATCCAGCAGGTTGTGGAACCGGGATCGTTGGATGAGATTGGCCAGTCCAGCCTGATCACTGTCTGGGGCAAGCAGACAGGTGACCGCTACATCGCGGATGTACTTGTGTACTCGCCTCCTGCGTTCCTCACAAAATAAGCTCTAAACATACGGGCTTGACAGCCGTGCCGAATGTATTAACCTATGTTTCTGATCCGGAGGTATGAAGTGATGTTAAGATCCATTCGGTCGCGGCTGGCATTGAGCTTCGCGGCAATCGCGCTGGTAGCAGCGGTGATCCTAGGCGTTGTGCTGCTGGCGATCCTGCAAAATTATTATCTTAACCAGGAACTCGATTACTTACGCGGGAACGCCCAGACGATCAGCGGCCTTGTAACGAATATGATGTCGGCTAATGCAACACATGACGAGATGCAATCGCAAATTCAGAATTTGGCATTCCTCACACAAACACGAATCCGAGTCTATAGTCCAGATGGAAAACAGCTCTATGATTCCGGCTCGCCTCAAAATATTAAGGTGAATCTCGGCGTTCTGAAACAGAATATGGCTCTCAACGATGCTATATCTAACAAGGTCGTCATATCCGTTGGCGAATCACAAAGCGGCGAACTTCCACCTCTTGGTGCAACATCGCCCTCCACAACGCCAATGCCGGGGAGCAACAGTATTTTTATCTACCGCTCCATTCAGGTGGGCGGTTCACCTTTCGGCTTCGCATTGAAGCTGAATTCCCAAGCTGCTCCGGTCGCCGCGCGCTCCAACTTGCAAATCAGAGAATTGATGCGGGATCCGCAGAACAACAATGAACTCGGAAGTATTCAATTGTCGGAAGGACCTGCCTACGGAAGTGCAATTTTGGCAAATGTTGCATGGGGCTGGACCCTCGCCAGTGCGGTTGCAATCTTGCTGGCCGCATTGATAGGTTGGTTCATCAGCCGCCGCATCAGCGCGCCTGTGCTTGCGCTTATAGATGTGACCACACATATGTCCCAAGGCAACCTTTCGAGCCGTGCCGATATCAAAAGCCGTGACGAGTTTGGACAACTGGCGCGTTCGTTCAACGAGATGGCGGATCAAGTCGAGACGACTGTCACCACGCTGCGCCGCTTTGTCTCGGACGCTGCCCACGAATTGCGCACACCGTTGACAGCGCTGCGTACCAATCTGGACCTCGCCTTGGATGAGCAGAATGCGGCCGAGCGCGCTACCTTCCTTTCCCGCGCAGAGACCATGGTGAAACGGCTCGAGGAGTTAAGTTCGAACCTGTTGGATTTATCGCGCCTCGAAGCAAACGGGCTTTCTGCCGCCATTGTGACCGTTGATTTGAAAGAGTTGTTGCAAGCACGCGGCGAACTTTACGCTTCGCAGGCCGACCAAGCAGGCCTCACCTTTGAACTTGATTTGCATCCCCAACCCATCTTCATTCGCTCGGACAGAGGCCAGATTGCACGCGCCATGGACAATTTGATTGACAATGCTTGCAAGTTCACGCCGCGCGGCGGAACGATTCGCGCTGCGTTATCACAACAGGATGATCAAGCGGTCTTTTCTGTGATGGATTCCGGCATCGGCATTCCAGCCGATGATTTGTCGCAGATCTTCAATCGTTTCCATCGCGGCCGAAACACAACAGCATATGCGGGCAGTGGTCTGGGTCTCGCCATTGTCAAGGCGATTGTGACCGCACATCAAGGGCAAGTCGAAGTCCAAAGCGCGGGCGAGGGAGAAGGAAGTCAATTCTCAATTAGGTTGCCTATCGTCACATCTTAGGACGGTTAATTTGATGAAATGCTCTAAAATCTGCTTTTGTTTTTTGATCATTGCCTTGGGCGCGGCCAGCCAGGCTTGCAGCACGTCTCGAGGAAATTTACTGAGTGCGGCTGATCTCGCAACGGAAACTCAGCCTTTTTCCATTGAATCGTCCGCTTCATCTATCACACCTACGATTGCTGCCCAAAATCCTGCGCCGACCGCGACCCCGGCGGTTGAGCTTGCGCAATCCCCAACACCGCCTGCCGTCACAATCACAGCCGTGAATGGCAATTTGGCAATCCGAAACGGCCCTGATCCGGTTTTTGACGCTATTTCGGTTCTGAAAAATGGAGACACTTTACCCGCTCTGGCGCGCAGCGTTCTGGATGGCTGGGTGGAAGTTCCCCTGCCCGATCAATCTGGAAAGACAGGCTGGGTCTCGACCAAGACTCCCTATTCTGTTGTCAGCGGAAACGTTTTAAATTTACCGAAAATCATGACAGTGGAATGGCCTACGGGCTCGTACATTCAGAACTGTACAAATCATCGAATGCTGGTAGAACCCACTAATCGGCGGCTTTCACCGGTCGGTGATTCTTCGACGAATCGAGCATGGTTTCCGCCGGGTTTATATACCGTCTACGACTTGGATATGGCTGGCGAACCTTACGTGATGAACATAAAATTGATGGCGCATACCGAGGTCAATATCCACAAGAACGGCAATCGTCAATGGTGGAATTGTCCCTGAGTTAGAACACAGATCTTATAATAGGAAACAGTTATTAGTATTACAACGCAAGGTTAGGGGAGAAAGCCGCTAATTGAGCCAGCTTTCTCTTGCGGTGTGAAAGATAAGCGGCAAAATTGCATTTCTGATAATAGCGCACTCGCTCCAAAGCGGATTGAATATCAAGAACAAATGACGGCAAAACGCTGCACAGCAAAATGCGAACTTGATAAATGGTGAGAACTGGAGCCAGTTCTTGAAATTGAATTCTCAAACGAACCAGGAAATGACCCTGGAAGGGCGCAGGGCGTTGAGCCAGAGAAACCAAGAGCATATGATGATGCCATCCGATCCAACTTCGCATCTCGTAATGATCCATGCCGACTTCACCTTTGGCTTCTTCGAAAATGGTTTCCCTGGCCTGACCGCCAGGACAGGCAATCGGCCATCTCATTCCACAAACCCGAACCAACTCAGCCAGTGGAATGCTGACCGGAGCATTACTGAAAAAGTATTTGACTTCCGAAGGATCATCCACCTGTACCTGCGGTACTGGCGCAGGCAGATTGCGGCGAATGATCAACCAGAGTTCTCCGGCAGGCAAGCCGCCGCGCGATTCCGTCACACGCAGAAATGCAAAATCACAAACGATGGGACCCTGGCTGCCTTCTTTGATAACAGCCCGAACCCAGTCTTGCTTTTGAATTTTCTTCACCAGTTGCTTGACTGGAATGGGATGCTTTCTGGTATCGCTCAGACGCAAGCGAATGGGATGGCGTCCGTGACCACTCCATTTCGGAATATGAATTTTAGGCGGAGTACTCCAGATCAGGCTGTTCTCCTTCTTCCCCCAAAGTCTCGCCGATCAGTCCTTGATGGATCACGATCACAGGTTCTGTCTGCCACTGGCTCTGTCCCATAAAGTATTGCAGACTTCGCACTTTCTCTTTCATGCCAAGCGCCATCTGTTCCACATTCTTACGTGTGGCATTTCCCAGCAAGCCATTCATATAGGTTCGGCTTTTCTTGATTTGCTCCGTTCGCTGAAAGGCAGATTTGAACAGTTTCATATATTTCTTCAATTCGTCCAAAAACAATTTGACATCCTGCTGGCTCAGGTTACATTCAGGCGTAGCACACGTTTCAATTCCAATTCCATCAGGATACGTCTTGGCATTACCGCTCAAATCCGTGGTTTGGCCCAACAACTCAACCGGATGGCTTTCGGTTACAATTTCTTTCGGCATGGTGGTCTTCCTCTCCTTTTCACTTGGCCGTGATTGGAGAAAGATACCATGCCTCCTTTTTTAGACTATTCTGCTTTTTCGCTACCAACCTTGCGTTGTAATATTAGTCAGATCGGAAAATGTGCTTATAAAGTAAAATGTTATAGACTTTCCTGCGTCAGGTCGGTCGTGTTGGATATAATGATTTTTTGTATGTTGGTGTGTACATGTCCAGGCCCATCAACATTCGCGAGCTGAGGACACGCGTGGAAGCATTTGTTCCCGCATCAAAATAGAAATCAAACCATGGAGGAACATGTGTAGTGCATGGATGTTTGTCCCTGCCTGCATTTGCTTAACCAATGATGATATCTTCCCTGTCTGTTCTGGAATGTTCGGGCTGCGGCCTTACTTACGACTTCAACCAAATCCATACTTTTTGCCCTGTTTGCCAGTCGCCCTTACTGGCGCGATACGATCTGGATAAAGTTAAAGCTCACACCGATCGAGACGAGATCAGCCGGCGACATGTTGGAATGTGGCGCTGGCGCGAATTACTTCCGGTCCAGGAGCCGAAGAATTTCGTTTCTTTGGGGGAAGGGGATACCGCCCTGTTGGATATTCCAAATGTTGGCGGTGAACTTGGTCTCTCCAATCTTTTTGTGAAGGATGAAAGTTCAAACCCAACAGGTTCGTTCAAAGCTCGCGGACTTGCCGCGGCTGTGTCGAAGGCAAAGGAATTGGGAATTGAAAAAGTAATTATTCCCACAGCCGGGAATGCAGGCGGGGCAATGGCTGCTTACGCAGCGCGCGCGAAAATAAAAGCCCTTATTTATATGCCGAAAGATACGCCGCGCGCCAATATAATCGAAAGTCGCATTGCGGGCGCTGAAGTGATCCTCGTGGATGGTTTGATCAGCGATGCGGCTGGCATGGCTGCTGAGACTGCGCGCGCTGATGGCTGGTTCGATCTCTCGACATTTAAAGAACCTTATCGAACGGAAGGCAAGAAGATCATGGGCTATGAACTGGCCGAGGCTTTCGATTGGTCCCTGCCGGATGTGATTATTTATCCGACCGGTGGCGGGACTGGACTGGTCGGCATGTGGAAAGCATTTGACGAACTAGAAGCGTTGGGTTGGCTGCAAAATACGAAGCGACCGCGTATGGTGGCGGTGCAGGCGGATGGATGTGCGCCGGTTGTGAGGGCTTTTGAATCAGGCGCATCATTCTGCGACTTTTGGCTCGATGCCCACACCCTTGCATCCGGGTTGCGTGTGCCCAAAAGTTTTGCGGATGCTTTGATCTTGAAGGATATTCGTGAGAGTCGGGGTACGGCGGTGGCTGTCAGTGATGAAGAAATTACCGAGGCACAGAAAAAACTTGGCAGTATGGAGGGCATTTTCCCTGCCCCCGAAGGAGCTGCTACGTTGGCTGCGCTGAATAAACTGGTCGAACAGAAATGGGTGCGGCCCGATGAACGCGTTGTTTTGTTTAATACAGGATCAGGCTTGAAATATTTGGATTAGCCGAATTAACCTGCATAAATTAAAGAGGAGAAAACGCTAAACGAATTCGTGATCGGCATGGAGGTTGCCTGTGCAACCAGCAGCGCTTTGCCGCCGGTTCGATCCGTTTTTTGAGTCGAAATTTGAAGGGCATAACTTTGGGAAACCAAACTGGCAGCGCTGTAACCGGATTGAACGCTGAACGAATCGGAACCGTCCAATAGAATCAACACGCTGGCATCACCCTGTTCGAGACGGGCTGAAAAATCGGGCGGGATGATAATCCCGGCCTTCACCTGACCGGCATCAATTGCCTGCCTGACCTGGCTTCATCCTGGGCGGTCATGGTGAATCAAAATACTGGGAGTTTACAAAAGCCTGAACAAGATCGCGACTTTTTGTATCCCGACTTTGATCTCTTTGCCATGAAAGGAATAGATGGATATGAACAAACGTGATGCCATGATGAGTCTGGTCAACAATTCACAGAGGCAGGATTACATCCCGGCTGCTTTTTTTATGCACTTTGATCCATCCTGCCGCCAGGGCCGGCCAGCCATCGATAAACATCTCGAATTCTTTCGCGCCACCGGCATGGATTTTGTCAAAATTCAATACGAACAAACTCTGGCATCCTGGCCTTCCGTCCAAAAGCCGGAAGATTGGACACATATTCATTTGTGTTCGGATGAATATTTTGAACCTACCATTCAAGTAGTCAAAGGGCTTGTCAAAGCGGCTAAAAACGAGGCTCTTGTGATCATGACCGTTTATTCCCCGTTTATGTGGGCAGGGCATCTGGCCACGGCGGAGAATCTGATCACACATCTGCAAGAGAATCCAGAAGCAGTCAAAAAGGGATTCGATATCCTGACGGAAAATGTCCTGACCCTTGTCCGCGCCTGCAAGCGTGTTGGCGTGGATGGCTTTTATGTTTCATCCCAGGGCGGCGAAACTTTTCGTTTCAAGGGCGCCGATATTTTTCAGAAATATATCAAGCCCACCGACCTGGCAGTATGGGCAGAGATCCAGAATGGCCTGTTCAACATTCTGCATGTTTGCGATTACAACGGCGGATATGATGATTTAACGCCCTTTCTGGATTATCCCGGTCAGATGGTCAGTTGCAGCCAGAAAGTCGGCGAACAAATCCTGAGTCCCAAACGAGTATCACAGTTATTCGGACGACCTTTCATGGGCGGAATGGAACGCAAGGGTACGATTGCAACTGGCAGCCTGGACGCGATCCGCAAGGCTGTAATGGATGTGTTGGCGGATGCGCCCGAACGGTTTGTCCTGGCGGCGGATTGTACAGTGCCCGGTGAAACTCCCTGGGAACATTTAAAAGCTGCCATTGATGTTGCGCACCACTATCTTCGAGCTTCCTGATTCCGGTAAGGAGCAGTTTGGTATGAACAAATAGACCAAGGCTGCGTGATAGAAATCCGGAATGCAAGAGAGGCAGTTTGTAATTCAGCGGAAAACATGAAATCAAATAAATAGAAACCGGAGGTTCCTGTGTCAATTCAAGCCATGTTCAATCAGTCCGATCTGGCATTGCGCGACAAAGTGCAGGATTTCGTCGCTTTCGTCCCGCGTCAGTTGTTACTTGATATGGACGCCGACAAGGTGTGTTATCCAAAAGAGTTTTTGGAAGAGGCCGGTCGGCGCGGACTCCTTGGGTTACGTTTCCCCCAAAAATACGGCGGCGCAGATATGCCCTGGATGTCTGAATTAATTGCTTTGGAAGAAGTCGGGGTGCTGGGGACATCGCTGGGCTGTCTATATTCACTTGTCTCTATTGTTGGGGAAGCTATTAACAAATTCGGCACTGAAATACAAAAGGAGAAATACCTTAAACAAATAATTGCCGGCAGGCTGGGTGTTGCCGAGGGACTGACCGAACCGCGCGGTGGATCAGATTTTTTCGCAGCGACCACCCGCGCCCGCCGGGAGGGAGACATGTTTTACATCAGCGGGCAAAAGCGCTTTGTGGTGGGGGCCGAGGGCGCCGATCTCTTCCTGGTATATGGAAAAGTGGATGGGATCGATGATCCGAAAAAGGCCATGACCGCCTTTCTGGTGGAGCGCGGTCCCGGCGTGGAAGTGTCACACGTCTATGGGTTGATGGGTACGCGCGGCGGCGGAACCGGACGGCTTGTTTTTAAAAATGTTCCAGTCCCAATGGAAAACGTCCTGGGCGGGGAAGCGGGCATTGGCAATGGCACTACCGTCTTCAACCAGATGATGATTCCAGAGCGTATGACATCTGCGGGAGGCGCCATCGGAATGGCGCGTGCGGCTCTGGAGATTGCCGCGCGTTATGCCGACAGGCGGCGGGCATTTGGAGAGAAGATCCGCCGTTTCGAGGCTGTCTCGTTCAAGATCGCCGATAGTTTGACTCTACTGGATGCGGCGCGGGCATTGAATTACGCAACAGCCCGGACTATCGAAGCGGGCGGGGAGGCGGGTAAAATCCGGCGGCTGGTTTCGGAGTCAAAAAAATTCTCTACTGAAGCTGCCTGGAACGTAGTCAATCATGCCATGCAGGTTTTGGGCGGTATCGGGTACACCAATATCTTCCCGGTTGAAAAATTGTTGCGGGATATTCGTCTGATCACCATCTGGACAGGCACCAACGAGATCATGGACCTGGTCATTCAACACGAGTTCTATCTTGAGTTTAACCATGCGCCAGCTCGAGGCCGCAATGTGGAAACTGACGCTGCCGGAGCCGAATTTACAGAGGAGAAGGAATATAACGAGTAGTAACCTTTGGTGCTAGTTGAGTCATGGGGTATCCTCAGGTTGCGAAACCAAATGAGGAGAGACCCCATGACTACAGACGACATTATCCTACACATCTTCTGCTTTGTGGACGACAACCTGCCCGAGATTGCCAGGCATTCACAAGCGAAGTTGTATGCGAGTGAATTGGTGACGATTGGCATCCTGTTTGCTCTGAAAGGCGGCTATTTCCGAGCCTTCTATCGTTGGCTGAAACGCGATTATGGCGATTGGTTTGGAGATGGCACGCTGCCTGAGCGAACTCGGTTACAGCGTTTGCTCAAAACTCATCAAGATTGGTGCAAATTGCTAATGGCTGATCCGACTTTCTTTACGGTGATTGACAGTTACCCAATTGAATTGATTTTTCCGATCCGTCAAGGCCGCAGTCTGCAACAAGTGGGGAAAAAAGGTCGCGACAAGGGTCGCTGGAGTGTCGGGATCAAGTTTTGCTGGCTGTTGAACGACTTTTGTCGTGTGGTAGCCTGGGATTGGAACACCATGAATGTGAACGATAAGCGCTTTAATCCGCTGGTCGAGCCATTCCTGAGTCAAACCATCGTCTTGGCAGATTACGGTTTTCGAGATCAAGACGGTGTTCCAGAAAACATGAAGATTTGCAAGAAAGGAACTTGGAATGAGCGCATGTGTGTCGAGACGGCTTTATCCTTGGTAACGGTCATCTGCAATTTGAAACGAATTCGGCATAGACTGGCTATTTACATCCAGACCCGTCTGGCCTTTGTCTCTGCCATGTTCAACGTACTCATGGATCTATTCCACTCCATTCATCCGCATGCCGATCCTTACAAGATGAGCATCGCTGAGTTCTCACTTTGAAAACTAGTACCATTGGTTAATAACTTTCGTTTGGTTCGTAAAAATATACATTTATCTTCCCTTGCAAAAAGTTCAAAACAGCTTGATATTGTGCTATTATAGATTCCTTATCAGTACCAGGGTTGGCTCCAAGTAGACTCGAGATCTCATCTACCCCAGTACTGGTGATTACTTTAGAATCGAAAGTGTCCAAAAAGGTAGGCCTACTTGAATCGAGGGTACCCCGAACCCCGATAACGGGGGCTGGCATCCGGATTTTATTACCAATAATATTCCCCCACAGCCTAAAACATCGATTGCCAAGGGAAGAACTCACGTCACTACTCGAAATATTTATACAGCTACTACTATAATTCGCCGGAGCAGTAAATTGTGCTATTGACGCGTTCAAACTGTCATCGAACATAATTGGCGTAGCAGTAATAAAAGTCCCCTTAGTCCCCGCCAAAAAGTTATCATTCATCATCCATATAACCGTACCCTCCTCGGGAATCCCATCGAAACTTACCTTCACAGGAGTATCAACACGCCAATAATGCGACCTGCTCAAGGGAAACGATCCAGGAGAAGAAAAGCTGCCTGGCCTAGCTGCAAAAAGTAATTCCTTAATGCCCGCGTTCGCAATATACGGGTACAAAACAAATGGCACGTAATTCACATTATCACCAAAATCAGGAGGATTTTGTATATCAAGCTGCTTAATAAATTCTACATAACTGGTAAGATCATCAGGTTTAACAATAGTTTTATACCAACTAAGAGGTTCAATATTCACTCCCACCTCTTTTGCTACTTCCGCCCCCTTCGCAACCAGTGCAGGATCCAACTGCCCCGGCTCTGCGGAAATAGTCACTTCGGTATGTATTTCCGCCGTCGGGGCAGTCAAAGTATCAATCGCGGCCGGGGCGGTGGGGGTAACAGCAGCTGTCGCAGGCTCAATGGTTGGAACGAGAGTGGCCGTTGGCGCAGCAACAGATGTCATCGAATTACAGGCCGAAAGAGAAATCAAGAGGGCAATATAGAGCTTCGAGAACTTCATTTTATTTTCTCCCATTCAGGGAATACACTAACTTACGCGTTATATCTTCAAGTGCATTTTACTATCGAACAAAAGGCAGGTCACGTTTACGAAGTGACTGCGCCTTTCAGGCGAAGCGTGACCTATCAAACAATAAGAGCGACCATGCCCACAGAATGCTCCGCGAAAAGTCGCCCCTACTTCTTCAATCCCAAAAACGTGCGCGCGAACCTGCGAATTGTCAGCGAGATTTCAAAGGCTTCCTGCGCTTCTTCATGGGTAGGTTGACTGCCCGGATAACGGGTGTGAACGGCATATCCCGATAATCTACCCAAGTCTTCCTTGGCAAAGCCTGTAAAAATTCCCGCATCAGCGCAGAGAGTATTGAGGATCAATAAGTCATGCGTCTTCGGGAATTCAATATCCTGTGAGACAAGGATGGCCTTTAGGTATTTTTCAGCGCACTGCTGACTATGAAAACAAGAGCCGATGGTAAGCGGTTTACTCCGCCGCAGTGCGCTTTTCGCCATGATCAAATCTTCCTCGGCGTATTCAGCCCACTCCCGCACATCATCCACTTCGCTCATATAAGACCTTCCCCTTTGTCAGAATTTCACGCATAAAGAAGTTGCCCCGTTTTTTTTGTTCCGCTTGAATTTCCTTCGGTGTTTTCACGAGAATATCCACTGGGAATTGGCGCGGGTAGAGCAGGTTCGAGACGGCAACATAACGGTCAATCTCTTTGGCCCTGGTCTGCATGATGACCAACAGGTCCACATCACTATCGGGCGTTGGATTGCCATACGCATACGAACCGAACAAGATGATCTTCTCCGGTTTGAGTTCTGCGACAATACGCTTGATCGCATCCGGCAAAGTCTTGCGAACGGGCGGAAAACCGACCGGGTGAACTTTGCTCTTTACAGAAAACATCCTGGTTTTCATGCTTTGCATTTTACCATTTGTCCCCATCTATGTATTTATATTTATCAGGCGGATTTACTATCAAACAAGAGGCAGGTCACTATACCCATCCGGCTTCGCCACCTCCCCCAAATTCCGCAATTCGGAATTTGGGGGAGGTTTGGGCAGGGGTTACGGCTTCACCACAAATTCACTTCCTGCGCCTCGTCCGCCGACATCGGGGAAATAGAATTCAGAAGCAGTCGGCGGGATGACGTTGAACGTCCCGGCAGTGCTGGCGCGGGCAAGATAGGTGTAAACATACGTGCCCGCGGGCAGGTAATCCGAGGAGAGCACAACTTTATTATCGCGCAATTCCGTGTGCGTAAAGAACCACCAGCCGAAGCCGCGCTCGTTGTAATCCTGAACTGTATATTTTGTTGGCACGGTTGTATCCGTCGTGATGGACGCGTCAATCGCTTCGAGACCGGCTGGCAGCGGATCGTCAATGACGATGTAATGCAGCGCATCAGGCACAACCATCGTCAGGCGGACGCGCACAAGCTGTCCGCGTTGGATTTCGGTGATGGGATTCTTTGAATCGTCGAGCGTGAAATACTGACGCGAGAGACTCATGCCCTGATCGAGCGGCTGGATGGATGCGACCGGCAGAGTCGTGCTTAGATACGCGTCGTAATACAAGTTGCCATTCCCGGCTCCGCGCGTAAACACTAAATAATTCACCGTATCTTTCAACAGGTCTTTCATTTGAACTTGCAGTTTGACGGTGTCGGTCAGATTGTCTTTCGTTACTTGTTCCTGCTTGAGCATTGTGCCATTCAAGCCGACCGCGTATTGATAATTCGATTCGTATTCCTTGGATGCAGTCAGCCAATTTGTCAGCGCGATCAACGACCATGACGTTTCCTGAGTCGAGTGCCAGTGTCCGCTCTGACGGTGGGCCATCAGCCAGCGGACAGCGTTGGCCGTGATGAGATTCTGCGGATCAATTTGCACGAAGGCATTCAACACAATCGCAGTCGTGCGCGTGTCGGTGTTCCAGTTCCAATAATCGGCGGGGCCTTTCTCCTCCCAGTGTGCGCCCGAGGCCGACATAACGGTGGCCGCCGCGAGGTCCGACATGAGCGAATTTGCGCGCGTGTCTTTCGGGTCCAGCATATAAATCGCCTGCGCCAGATACGCCTTGCCGTACAAATCCAACGAACTGCGATGGTCATAAATGAAGTTGGTTTGTCCGGCTTGCAAAACGTTTCCGCGCGCCAACACATAGAGCATGAAGGCGTAACGATTGTATTGCCACGTGGCCGCGTTATCGTAAAGGTTCGGAAGATTCTCGTTGAGATATTTGACGCCGTTATCGAGCACATCCTGCGAAACGGGATAACCAGAATCTTTGGCTTCCATCAAACCCAGCACAACGTAGGCGCTGGTTTGCGGATCGCTGGTCGGGCCATCCCACCAATTCCAACCGCCGTCCGGCATTTGCCTGGCATAGATTTTTTGCAGCGCCGAACTGACCTGTTGATCGAGATTGGTTTGTAAAATCGGGTTCGAAAGTCCCGCAAGTTTCAGCGCGCGCGTCGTCACCACGTTTGGCAAAAAGCTCGAGATGGTTTGCTCCATGCACATGTACGGATAATCTTTGAGATAGGTCAGGCTTTCTTGCATCGAAGCCGCCAGCGACGGCGACACATCAATCGAAAGTTGCGCGTTGCTGTAATTGTATGTGGTCGGAAGCTGGATACCTTCGGTCGCGGAGTTCGCCGAAGTCAACATGCCGGATGTGCCAACCGTCTCGAGCGCGCTGTATGTATAAACCGGGATGCCTTGCCCGGACAATGTGCCGAGCGGCGGCTTGCTCGAATCGGTGAACGATCCGCTGACGGCTTGTGCGGTCAGATCAACGCGCTGCGCGTTTTCGTTGACGTTCAAATCCCATGTAACATAACTTTGACTCTTCGCGGCGACATCCACAGACTGCGCAGCGGGCGTGATCAACTCAACTCCCTGCGCGTCGAGACTCACGTTGACTTTGAGCGGCGCGGCCCCATTGTTGTGGATGATCGCCCCGATGCGCGCCTGATCGCCGGCGACGAAGAAGCGCGGCGTCTGCAAATCCACAAAGAGCGGCTTGGTGCTGACCAGTTCATTCGTGGCCTGCCCGACGCGTCCGTGCGCCGTTGCGGCGCGTGCATCTGCAACCCAGGTTGTCAAGTTCTGCGGAAGTTTCACCGTGACTTGCGCGGTGCCGTTTGAATCGGTTGTGACCTGCGCCTGGAAGAAAGCGGTGTCTTTGAAATCCTGCCGAACGGTGATGATCCCATAGCTAGTATCAGTCCCGCCGCCGCCGCTGCCTCCGCCGGTTGGAATACTCTGGCGATATTGGGCGTTGAAATCGTCGGCGTTGGCGACCAGCCCAAGCGCGGTTTGCACGCCGAGCGCCTGTTCAGGATAGAAGCTGTCGAGGATTTTTCCTGAATTGGATGGAGCCAACGCCAGCGCGGCTTTATCTACCACTGCCAGCGAAACATCGGCAGAAACGGGCTTGCCGCTTTGATCTTTGGTCGTGATCGTGTACGTGACGTTATCGCCCGGTCCCGCCGTTTGTTTATCGGGTGTGACTTTCACGTTCAACGCCTGTTGGCTCGTATCCACATTGATGCGCACCAAGCCGATCTTGAAGTCCGGCGTCTTTGTGCCTTGCCCTGAGCTTGTCGAAGGGTTAGTTGCGCCGCTCACAACAACAACGGAAACATAAGCCATCGGAGCCATGTCCGCGGTAATTGGTAATTTGTAAATCGTGCTGTTGCCATTCAACAAAACAACATCTTGCTTGTAGATGTGTCCGCGCTCATACGTAACCAGTGCATAAACACTTCCCTGGAATGGTTGGGCAATCAAAAGCTCAGCCGTGTCGCCGGGCGTGTAAGTATCTTTGTCTGCAATGAGATTGAACGTGCGGTCATTCGTCTGACGCCACGGGATGAATTGATCGCTCGAAATCCACGTGTACGCGGACGATTGTTGTTTGTTGCCCTTTGAATCGGTGACAATCACGATCGCTTTGTAGACTCCGCCTGCGGGCGGGATGAACGAGACCGAGGCCTTGCCGTCCGTGCCGGTAGTGATCTTTTGTTGGCTGACGGGGATATCCTTGACTGACGTGACCCAGCTTAATTGTCCCTGCTGATCCTGCTTTTGCACGCTGAACCATTGACGCTCCACGAACTGGACGGTCACACTTTGATTCGCAATTGGATTCGAATCCCAATCCAGCACCGCCACTTCAAATGGCTGTTCCTTGCCTTGCGAGCCGACATAACTCAACGAGCGGATGCCCGCATACAACTGGCTTTGATGCACGACGATACTTGTTTGCCCGCTGACGGTATCGCCCGCTACATCGGTTACATTGGCATTGAACGTCACTTGCTGGTCGGTCTTTGTTTCGCCGAGGTCAATCGTTTGTGGAAGATCAAGATGGCCGTTTGAGTCAGTTGTGGCCGTGCCCTCCGCAAGAGTTCCAGCTTGAGCGGCTTGCTCTGGCTGCATATAATACATGTCGCGGTTCCAATCCATGAAGCTGAACTGGCTGTATTTTGGATTCGGCGTAAATGTGTAAGGCGCGGCTTCCGTGAACCAATCCGTTTTGCCGTTGCCAACATTCCCGCCGGAGTAATAAGTGGCGTCGAGGCTGAACTTGACTTGATCGCCGACCAAAACATTTGTCTTATCGGCGGAGGCGTTGACCTGGAAAGTCGGTTTGTGATATTCAGCCACGCGGAAAGTCAAATAACCAAATGGATCCGCGGTGGATGAGGTCGCGACCGAAATCGTGTACGTGCCTAACGCAGCATCATTGCCGAGTTTGAAATCATCGTTGATGCTCCCCAATTGCGAGAGCGACAAATTTTTGGCGTAAACCTGCTGGCCTGATTGATCGATGGTTACATAAACTTGAGTATCTTTGATCAGGCTATAGTGCAGGTCATCGTTTTGGCGCACGAGGCCTTTGAAGTACACGTCCTGTCCGGGACGATACACGGGCCGGTCGGTGTAGAGATAAACAAACGGCGCGGACGTTTGGCCGTAGTAATTTTGCTGGATGCCCAAATCCCCGGCCCATACGCCGCTGCCCCAATCCTGCGCCACGAACGCCAGATGGTTTGTCCCTTCGACGCGTGCGTACATCGGCGAATTAATTCCGCTCAAATAGACGAGGCCGTTGGCGTCTGTGTTGGTTGTGCTTCCGACTTGCTTCATATCTTTATCGTAGAACATGACCGGCACGTTGGCCTGCGGCTTGCCGGTTTCGAGATCAACCACCCATGCAAGCCCCTCGGTTGAAGTAGCTTTGAAAGTAATATTGTCGGTTGCAACGGCGAACAAATAGCCTTGATAGAAATTACTTTTGTAATCCAGCGGCGCGCCTTTCACACCGATGAAGTAATATCCCGGCGGTAAAGAATTCCCTTTTTGATCTTCGAGCTTAATATTGATGCTGTGCGTTTGATTCCGCGTTGCCTGCGTGTTCGGCTTCCACTCGTTGACGGGCTGTGCCTGCGGACTAAAATTAACCGTCGAAGCGCCGCTTCCCCCTTTGCCGCCGCTGTTGCTGTTCAACATACTCCCAAACTCAGAAAAGGTCAGCGGATAAAGAGAGAGCGTTGCTGAATCCAAATTTGTATATTCAAAGAAAACTTCCTGTGGTCCTTGTGCGCGATAGACCAGTGGCGTCCACGGCATAACCAATCGCGCGTAAGGCGACATATCCGCAGTATTGAAGCTCAACGAAGATTCAGTCTTGATCGTATTGCCATAAATATCAGCCATGCCGGGCAAGACGCGCACGATGTAATTTGTGCCGGGATCAAGCCCATACATGTTATAAGAGAAATCATAATCGTTGTAATACCACTGCGGCGCAGTTTTCGGCGCGGGCGTGATGACGATTCGATTCTTCAAGCTATCCAATTTCATCGGTGAAGCAAATTGAATACTGAGTGAGCCGTCGAATCCGCCTTTCGTGCTGGGCGGATTGATTCTTACGACCTGCGGCAATGACACAGTACTGAAATGCGCAGCCAGCCCATCTTTTAATACTCCACCATCGGCGGCCTGTGCGGTGTTCGCAATTTGCAAATCGTAATAACTGGCAATGTTGTATTTGTCTTGCGGCTGAATGGTCAACACCGTGAAATCTTTATTCCACGTAAGATCAAGACTCGCTTGAGTTTTCGTTTCGCGGTTGGTGATCGTTAAAGAATTTGCAACGCTATCCGGATTCATCGGCTGAAGGAACGTAACGATAAAAGCCTGATCCAATAAAACATTATGGATGTTATCCAGCTTCGGATTCTGCTGGCCATTCTTCAACGCAAAACTTGCGACAGCAGGCGCTCGCGTGGCGAACTGCGAGACAAATGACTTATCCAGCGTGTTGCCATTCGTATCTTTCAATCCCGCTCCCACGCGGACCGTGTAACGGATTCCGCTTAATAAGGCTTCATCCGGCTGAAAAACATACACCGACGAGTTAACCCATTGGCCTTGTCCCGCGACCTGCGGAGAAAGTTCAATCGGCTGCGGCAGATTTTTTTGTTCTTCTTTAATTGTGAGCGGAACAACGGGATGATTGAAGATGACCGTGATATTTGTTTTTGGGTCGATATCTTCTGCGTCCGCGGCGGGAAAAACCTGGCCCACTTCCAAACCTTCAGTGGTTGTGAAACTCAATTCGATGGCATCAGCAGGCGACGTGCCATCGAGCGTGGTTGCAGATGTGGAAAAGACTCCCCGATAGATTGTCGCAGACTCCAATTTGGAATCGGGGGTGAACACAAAAGTCCGGGCGTCGAGCCAGCTTGATTTACCGGCGACCGCTTTATCGTCCGGGCCGAGAAGCGAAAAAGCTTTGGCGGTTTTGTCGCGGTTCATGCCGCGGTCGAACGTGAATTGAATCGTCCCCGATAAATCCAGCCGCTGTCCCGCAATCGGATTCTGTGCGATGACTTGCGGTCCAGCCTGTTTTGGTTGGGACTGCACCGAAAGTGTTTCGCCCGGCTGTGTGGCTTCTGAAATCGAAAGCAGGATCGTGAAGAGTACGATGACACTGATTGGCAGAATTAGTTTTTTATTTATTTTCATGGAGCCCTGCCTTTTCTGTTGGGTGTGATTGGATATGAGTGGGCTTAAAACCAGTATGCCTTTTGTCCGTTAAGCTGTCAAGTGGCCGAATCGAAACTCATGGAAAGTTGCATAAAGACATAAATTTACAAAAGAAAATCATCCTGTTGATCGTACCAGCAGGGTGATTTTTATATCTGCAAACTATTTTTGAAGCCAGACTTGAAAGCCCACACCGCCCACGTCGATCCTGCCTTTGCCGAACGGTGTCTGTGCGACCATGGATTTCATCTCGGCGATGCTATAAGCACTCTTCAATAACATCTGCTTGAAAGTCCATTTGACCACCGCCTCATTGACGAGGCCGAGTCCCATACCTTTAACTTCGCGCGTAATTTCCTCCACAGAAGCATCATGGCGCAAGTCAACGATGACAGTTGTTCCGCCCGGGCGAAGGACACGATACATTTCCGCAATGGCTTTGACCGGCTCACTAAAATTCTTGAAAGCCGCCTGACAGAAGGTGAAATCAAAGGTTCCATTTTCAAAAGGCATGGCGGAGGCATTGCCTTCACGGAAATCAATTTTCAGGCTTGCTTTTGCCGCATTCTTGCGCGCGATCTCCACAAAGGATTTGCTGATATCGAGGCCTGTGATCTGGTAATTGCCGAGTTTCGCGAGTTCGATGCAGAAGTACCCCGGTCCCGGCGCGACCTCCAACACCTTGCCGTTGGCGGGAATCTTTTCCGCCAATTGTCCGGCTATTAATTTGTGGCGCTTCAAATCCTTGTAGGTTGTTCGAGCGTACCAACTCGCGATCACGCCTTCCATGGGAAGACCTTTATAGGCTTTTGTAGTCGTCATTTTCTTTCCTTTCTTGATTTTGAACTTGGATACCTCGACAGTTTTATGGCTCGGCAAAAAAACGCTTCAGTTCCTGCGCAACCTGTTCGGGGCTTCCGTCCGGATTCCTTTGCTTGTCGTAATTCCACGCAGCCGAAGGGCTCAGTACGACATAAGGAGAGGATGGTGGCAATTTGGGTTACTTGTCTTTATAGGTGGGAGCGCTGTGCGCCAGGATCCAGACGCCTATGCACAGGCATAGAAATAAAATTCCCAGGTTGATCGGGTTGAGCCACATTTGAAGTAAGTTTTCCATTTTCATTTCTCCTTTTTGAATTTCGCTTATGGTATTGCGTATCAGGGTGACTTGACTTCACCCACGCCGGGTGAATGGACGGGTGATTGTCAAACCGAGAAATGCCCGCCTGCATGGTCAAATTTCATACAGACGAATTTGCCGATACGTTCAATAGCCCCTTTGCTTTCAGGAAGCATTGCAAATTTATGCCAGACGTGCCACATTCCTTTTTCAATCTCCAGGGTGACATCAACTCCTGTTCTTCGTGCCTTCTCCGCCAGAGAGACTGAGTCACTAAACAGTATTTCATTCTCGCCGGCTTGGATTAGCATCGGGGACAGACCATGTAAATCTGCATAAAGAGGTGAAATTAATGGCAATGACGGATCACGACCATTGGTATAGCGAATAATATGAGAATGTACCCACTCGCGTGTCAACATAGGATCCTGTTTGCGGCGGCTGGTGATGGTTTCTCCGTTCAGCGTCAGATCGGTGATTGGCGAGAGTGCGACAACGGCGGCGGGCAAGGGATCGCCCGCATCGCGGAGGGCGATGACGGTCACGAGGGCCAGATTTCCTCCGGCAGACTCGCCTACCAGCGCAACCTGCTTGGCGCAAAAACCTTGAGCGAGAAGCCAGCGATAGGCAGCCACACCATCTTCTAGGGCGGCTGGGAAGGGATGCTCCGGCGCAAGGCGATAATCTAAACTTAGAGTGGTAGCACGGCAAGCCAGTGCAAGTAAAGCCGCCAGGTTACGGCCTTCTGATAGCGAACCCATTGTGAAGGCACCGCCGTGCAGGTAAAGGAGTACACGATTTTCGATTGCGTTTTGCGGTTTCAACCATTCCGCGTTCCGTTCCTCCACTCTAACACTTTGTCGTTTTACATCAGCGGGAAAGTATTTTTCATAACGCTTGGACATTTCATCCATCATCGCACGCTGCTGTGCAAGAGTTGTATTGCGATCGGCAAGAGGGCTTCGGCTCTTTGAAAACCTGAGTAGCCAGTAAAACAACCGGCTTTGAATACTTGTCATTTTTATTCCTTTCATGGGATTATGTGATGTCTCCTTATCTATCAAGATCTTCAGATCATAGCTTTCAATGGAGTGAAGAGGCATCACCCGCATCGGGTGATTGAGAGGGTGATTATCGAAAACAAAACGCCTCACAACTTGTGAGGCGTTCATGAAAAAAAGAAAAAGTTTTATGCCGCGCCTGGCTTTTCTATTTTTCCCAAAATATAATTTGGCGGTAACGGCTCGACTTTTTGATCGGTCACAAAAGTGACATCGCCACCCGATTTGAGATAAACCGATTTCTCGGCATTGCCAATTCGCGCTTCCCAATAACCGCCGATGTCCTTCACACGCAAGCGGGTACTGGTTAGGTCAGCAATGTGAAAACGCAAGTCCCTGCCCGCGCCAAAGGTGACGTCATTGCCGATCATGGTTTGACAATCAATATTCATTGACCAGCCAGCCGACGCATTTCCCAAACAATAAACATCCTGCAAGTTCAGCTTCAAGCCTGCATAAGCATCCACCTGGCCTTTTATGCTCTGAACGTCAACATTCTTTCCGGCGTAAACTTTCACGTTGGAAGAAAACGGCACCAGCACTTCACCGCTTCCGCCCATCTGAACTTCGATGATTTCATTCGGCTCGTTTTTGCCGCTTAGGTTGGGCATCTTCACGCGCACATCGAAGAGCACATGATCTCCGGCGGCCAATCGGGCACGGCCAATCTGCGATTCACTGCGTCGTTCCAAAGTCAGCCCCCACATGCCTTTGGTCTCAGCCGTGACCAGGTCGCTGTCATGGCCTTTCACAGTCACGCTGGCTCCAGCTTTGATAACTATGGTTTGGTTTGTTCCTGCAAGAATAGATCGTTGCGTCATTTTCAAAATCCTGCTTTATGCGTTGATTGACCGCATTGTAGTATCTGCCAAATTTTTTCGCTTCACCCTGGGCGGGTGATTGCGCGGGTGATTCAATTCAACAGTTTTAATTCACGTGCAGCTTCGCGCGCCTCCTCGCGCGAATTGATATTCAACTTGCGATAAATACTCTTGACCTGCGTCTTGATCGTATTAATGGAGACGACCAACTCCTGTGCAATATCTGCATTGGATAAGCCTGCGGCCAGCAAACGCAGGACGCGTAGTTCCTGCTGGCTCAACGCTTCGTTCTGGACCGTGGAACGGGTCGCCGTTAAATGGGCAGCCGTTTCAGGCGAGAAGGAATGCAAAAGGGTAGCGGCAAACAGGTTCAGGGTCCGGTTTGGAAGCGAGGGCAGAATCGCCTGAATCAATTCCGCCATCCGACTCCCTTCATCCAAAAATATGCGACGATATCCTTTTACCTGTCCAAGTGTCAAAGCCTCAATGAGTGATTTGGCGGCTTTCGACGAACTCGACGGATGCGCCAGCGCTGCAAGGCACAATGCTTCGATCTGGCTTCGCACGCGTCCGTTTTCAGCGGCATCCTTTCCCCACTTATTCAGTGCATCAAACACTTCGCTCGTTCTGCCTTCTGCAATTTGTAAACGTGCCAGGGTAAACGCTTCGCTTTCCCTTTGCAGATGCAGGGCGTTTTGATTTTCAACAGAGATAATTTTCACCCACCACTCAAGCGATGAAATTTCATTGGCTCGAATGGAGAGAAGCGCCTGTGCGTTTTGAATGTCGCGCAATAAGACCGGGATTTTGATTTTCGCTTCCAGAGATTTAAGAAGCTCATGAGCGCGCAACGAATCATCTTTGACCGAGTAAAGATAAGCAAGCTGGATCGTGGCCCGTACTTGAAGTGTTTCATTCGCGCGTTGCTGGCCCAGGTCCAATGCGCGCGCCGCATATTGCCCGGCCTGTTCGAGATCATTTTTTTCATAGGCAATATGTGCGAGATTCAAAAATGCGACCCCCTGATCGTCCAGCATGGACTCGTCGCCAACTGCATCGGTCAGGATTTGCTGGTTCAATTGCTCTGATTGTTCCAGTTCGCCCTGCCAATAGAAAACTTCGCTCAATATTTGGGCGGCGGCCAGCACGCCATAGATATTTTGCGCCGCACCCAGCAAAGCACGCGCTTCGAGGATCACATCCTGTGCATCTAAAATTTGGCCGGCGTTCAACGTTTCGTAACTGAGGATGAGCAGGCTGTTGCCGCGCCACAGCAAATCGTTTTCCGGGAGTTCATCCAACGATTGACGTGCATATTCAAATGCTTTTTGAATATCTCCTTGCCACCAGGCAACAAGTCCACGAAAGGAATGCAACTGCCCCAGCTGCTGGTGATTCTCTTCGGCGCTCCAAGCCGACTCAGCTGCGCGCAGAAATGGTTCGAGCCTGGTGGCGGTTGTCGGTGTAAAGCGGTCCGACGAAAAAAGAATGATCTGGGCAAACGTAAAACTAATTAAAGGATGAAGCAGGATATCCTGCCGGGGAATATTTTCAAGCCAGCGGGCGAGAGTACGCATTTTGCTCAAATCATAGACCCCGACGAACTTTTCGATCAACTTTACAGCGCGCTCGAATAATTTTGCTGCGAGCGCATTTTCAATGGCTTCGTCGAGTAATCCATGATATTCATACCAGTCACAAGCTTTTTCGAATAACATCCTGATGACGGCCTCATCGAAACGCTGTCTGGCAAGATATTGGATTGACTCTGCGAACAAAGGATTATAGCGATACCAGATTTGATCGCCGCCGCGCTCAAGCTGTACGATGAACAAATTGCCGCGTTCGAGCTGTTCGAGCATGGACGCGCTGTTATTTATTTCCATGACCGCGTTACACAATGAAGCCGTCAGACGGTTGAAAAAGCAGGTGTGAAGGAGAAAATTCCGTATCGATTCAGGCTGGGCTTCAAATACTTCCTTGATCAGATAATCGGACACATAACGATGGCTGCCTGAAAAGTTCTGTATAAATTTTTCAGCCTCTTCGGGGTTTCTATTTTGCAGAGACAAAGCGGCCAGTCTCAAACCCGCCGCCCAGCCTTCGGTGCGTTCCTGCAATTTTGTCACAGTTGCGGGCGGTAATTCCGCAGACAAGACTTCCCGCAGGAACGTTCGCGTTTCTGATTCATCAAAACGCAAGTCAGACACGCCGACATCCAGCATTTCTCCGCGGGCACGTAAAATGCCGGCTGATAGCGATGGCTCGCTGCGCGAGATCAATATTAGATGTAGAGTCTCAGGCAAATGCTGAATCAGAAATGAAAGGCCATCATCGATCTCTATGGACGTGATGGCATGAAATTCGTCCAGCACCAAAACGCAGGATTCTTTTAATCGCTCCAGGTCGTTGATCAACGGCGAGAGCAGGGTTTGAAATGAAGGCGGCTGGGAAGTGGCCAGCGCCGACAGCGTGGATTTGCCCACAGAAGGATCAAAGCCTCGTAACGCCGAGCAAACATAAGTCCAGAAGCGAGCCGGGTCGTTATCGTTTTCGTCCAACGTCACCCATCCAGATTTAATCCCGCGGTTTGCAATCCACATGCTGACGAGAGTCGTTTTGCCAAAGCCGGTCGGCGCAGTGACAAGAGTCAATTTCCTCATCAGGCTTTCATCCAGCCGTACCAGCAGATCACCACGTTGAATGATCGCCAAATGCAGATCCGGCTTCATCAACTTGGCGTGGAGCAATTTATTTGCGCTTTGCGAATCGCTGTGCAGTTCGTTCATAAATCGCTTTATTATATTTCAATCTATCCGCCTATAAAATGAAAAAACTTTCGCTGCCTGTACTCGCAACACGACGTCGAAACGATCAAGAGGCTGATGGCGCGTCAGGCAGATGGATTTTCCATTTCGCGCGCGGCGGATTATTTTCGCCTGGCGCATTTAATATTACCCATTTGAATAAAAAGATTACCCGGATGGGTAATAGTAATTTGATTCTCCCAATATATGATGTAAAGAATTATCTGTTTTTAAATTCATACACAAGGTGAATCATGCAAAGCAATAGCCTAAATCCAACCCCCGATCATCAAACGACGCGTGGATCGAATTCGTCTTCATTTAATTGGTTAACCACCCCCGATGTAAAAACATGGCTGGACGAGCGCGATGCCTGCGCGCTGGTGGCGTCCGTCCGTAAGAACGGGGAGGCGACTCACGGAAATTTGAAGCGCGCGCTGGCGGCTTTGAGCATTATGGGACATCGCAGCGGCGAGGTGAATGGCGAGGGCGATGGATGCGGCGTGATGACGGACATCCCGCGCTTGTTATGGGCGCAGGCGCTGGAGCAGGAAGGTAAACCCGGTTGGCTGGCTGAAGACCGCCGCTTCTTCGTGGGGCATTTGATGATCCCGAACACAGGACCCGATGTTCGTGGCGTTCAATCTGCTGTTCTCAACATGCTCAAAGAAAGCGGAATTGACCTGTTGCTGGAGCGTCCGATCCAGACGCGCGTTCAGGCGCTTGGGAAAATGGCGCGGATACAGGCGCCTCATCTGTGGCAAATCGCGGGGCTGGTTGGAAACGGTCCGCTTGAAAATGTGGAGGGGACGCTTTTCAATCTGGCGCTCGAGATCGAACGACGCACAAAAATTTCAGTTGCATCATTATCGAGTTATGTTGTTGTTTATAAAGTCCGCGGTTCGATTGAGACGCTGTATCAGTATTATCCCGAATTGCGTAATCCCGATTTCACGACTGCCATCACGATCGGACATGCGCGTTATTCGACCAACACCGCCACCAGCTTTGAACGCGTCCAGCCTTTTAGTTTGCTTGGACATAACGGCGAGATCAACACGATTGCCCGCCTGCGTGAACAAGCCCAAATGTTGGGAGTCGATTTAGTGAACGGCGGAAGCGACTCACAGGATTTGGATCGGCTGTTGTCGACATTGATTCATCAATATCATTTCTCTTTAACTGAAGCAATGGAGCTGGCTTTCCCACCCATCTTGAGTGAAGTGGAAAAACTCGCGCCCGAACTGCAAACTATTTATAAATATTATCGTCAGGCGTTCGGACCTTTCGCCCAGGGCCCGGCTGGAATCATTTCGCGTTACGGCGATGAATGCGTCTTCAGCGTGGATGCGCTTGGATTGCGTCCGCTGTGGTTTGGCGACACGGAAAAGGAATATTTCTTCTCGTCGGAAAAGGGCGTTTATCATCTCGACACGATGCACATCGATCCCATGCCGCTTTCGCCCGGCGAGAAGATGCGCATCCGTGTGCGGCGCGGGAACACGGTTGAAGTTTCAGATTATGCGACCATTCAACAGCGCATGTTGAAACTGACCTTGCGCCGATTTGGTTCGCTCGAAACTTTGGGCAAGCGAATCGCTTTGACTCATGAGGCGATTGAATCTGATAACAATGATTCGAATGTTGCACAGCGCCATCCATCCACGCAAGTTGGATTGGATCAGCGCATGTCCGCGTTTGGCTGGGGACGCGAGGATCGCGAGTGGGTTCTTGAACTGGCGAAGAGCGGCAGTGACCCAATTGGCTCGCTTGGTTTCGATGGTCCGCTGGCGCCGCTTTCGAAAGAGCGACAAAATATTTCAGATTATTTCAAGGAAGCTGTGGCGGTCGTGACCAACCCGGCCATTGACCGCGAACGCGAAGCCGAACACTTTTCCACGCAGACGATCATCGGGCCGCGCCCGCCGCTGCTGCCGAACGAGCTTGAAGATGCCATCACCTTCGCGTTCGATGCGCCCATTTTGCTGGATGATGATGCGCACTCATCGTTCTCAAATCATCTGCTTAGAAAAATTGCAAATGATTCTGATTGCGCGACTCTCGATCAATTGATTCAAAGATTCGATAATCAACAAGTGACTCGTTTGCAGGCGGTGACTTTATCGGGCGAGACGACCATGCAGGCGTTGGAGCGAATCGCTCAAACGGCGATCGAAGCCGTTCGCAACGGGACCCGGCTTCTGGTCCTGGACGATGCGGATTCATTCCGCAACGAAAACGGCTGGCTCGATCCCATCCTGACGTTGAGCGTGATCGACCGTTCGCTCCGTCTGAACTTTGCTGAATATTCTGCGCCCACTTCATCCACGCCGGTGCCGGTGGATGACAGCGGAAAGATCGATCTGAATTTGATGAACTTTCCGTCCATGAAAAATTTGCGGCGACAAACCGGTTTGATCTTGCGCAGCGGCGCGATCCGAAATTTGCATGACCTGATCATGTGCGTCGGCATGGGCGCGGACGCGGTCGTGCCTTATCTGATTTTCGAAGCGGCCGCGAATGACGCGCGTATTTCTGCCGAAGAATATCCGAGGCGATTGAAGAACACGTTGAAGGCGCTGCGCTCCGGCATTGAGAAAGTCACGAAAGCG
>JAJYOH010000086.1 GCA_021796315.1 Chloroflexota bacterium | reverse complement strand
TTGAATCGGATGCGTAAATCGCCGATCAGAACCGCGAACAAAACCACTCCGATGGGAACGATCAAGGCGGGTTGTGCGCCGATGATCACGCGGCTCAATATGTCGCGCCCAAGCAAGTCTGTTCCGAATGGATGCTCCCACGAAGGCGCCAGCATGGAATTGGGCACGTTCGTTTTTCCCGCGCCTTCATCGGGATGTGGTGCGACTTGATAGGCAAACAAAGCCATGAGAACAAACAAAACAATGACAATCGTGCTCGCCAGCGAGAGCGGATCGCGCGCGATGACTCCCAGCGCATGGCGAAACGTGCGCGTGTTTTTTACTTGAGGGGCTGAGACGGCAGCTTCCATGTTCATGGTCATTTCAAACTAATGCGCGGATCGATCCAGGCTTGCAGCAGGTCCACGATCAAATTAATGAGCACGTAGCCGGTGGCGCCGAAAAGCGTCATGCCCATGATGGCGGGATAATCGACAGCCAGCAAAGAACGAACGGTGAAGAGTCCCAGGCCGGGCCAGTTGAAAATGATCTCGACGAAAAATGTGCCGGTGAGGGCAAAAGCGAAAGTCAGGCCGATCACGGTCAACGTGGGGCTGATGGCATTCTTCAAGGCATACATGTAAGTCACCACATAATCGCGGATGCCATACGCCCGCGCGGTGCGGATGTAATCCTGCTCGAGCACTTCCAGCATGGCGGCGCGCGTCATGCGCGCGATCAGGCCGATGGGATACGCGGCCAGCGTCAATGCGGGAAGCACAAGGTGCAGGGCAACATCCTTTAACGCGATCCAGTTCCCGGTCAGGAGCGAATCGATCAAAAGGAAATTGGTGATCGGTTGAATCGGATGCGTAAATCTCAAGTCGCCGCTGATGCGCCCGGCAAGTGGAAGAAGGTTGAGATTCCGAAAGAAAAAGATTTGAAGAAGAAGTCCGAGATAAAAAGCGGGCATGGATACGCCCATGATGGAGATGGTACGCACGCCGACATCCAGGGCTTTGCCCTGCCAGCGCGCCGAGAGCACACCCAGCGGCACACCGATCAGGATCGCAAAGAACATCGCCGTGAACAGCAACTCCAGCGTCGCCGGAAAGCGTTCGGTGATCTCCAATAAAACGGGACGCTTGGTGCTGATCGAGTCGCCGAGATCGCCGTGCAGGAGTTGATTCATGTAAACAATATATTGGATCGGCAGCGGCTTATCGAGACCAAGTTGCTTTTTTACGCGCTCGATATCCTCCTGCCGCGCCTTCGGCCCGATGTACATGGCCGCCGCATTGGTCGGGATAACGCGCGCGATGAAGAACGTCATGATCGAAACGCCGATCAAAACGAAGATGGAAGTCAAAATGCGGCGGAAGATGAATTCAAGTTTGGGCATTTAATGCCTCTCACCAATCCCTCTCCATAATGGAGAGGGATTGGCCGAGATTTTATAGAGCCAGTTTCCTCACTGGGCAGGGTGCAGATCGTAGAAGAAATACTGCACGAATGGATAGTTCAAATTGTATTTGAAACCGGCAATGGATTTGGGGACTACAAAGACGGCCTTGGTATCGTAGAAGAACACACCGGGAGCCTGATCCACCAGCAGGTTCATGGCCTTGGTGAACTGCGCCTGTGAGTCGGTCGGGTTGGTGACTTCTTCGCCGATGGCTGTATCCAGCATCTTATTGTAGTCATCATTCTTCCAGTAGGACAAGTTGAAGCCGGTCACATTGAGATAGGGCGGCTTGTCGCCTGAGCCGTAGAACATGGACCACAGGTTATCGGAACCGGCATCAGAGTAGGTCGGCCAGTACAGCAACAGGAACATATCCTGTTGCCTGGCGACATCGCCCTTGGCCAATTCCCATTGCTGGTTGAACGGCATGGGAGTCAAAGTCACATCCACGCCGATCTGCTTGAACGAATCCTTGATGAGCGGAGCGAACGCAGCTTCGTTGTCATTCTCGGAGGCGTAGGTCAAATTAATGCTGAAGCCGCCGTTGGGATGGCCCGCCGCAGTCAACAGTTGTTTGGCCTTGTCGAGATCATAGGTGTATTGATTGACATCCGGCGACCACGGGAAAACGCCTGCCGGGACCGGGCCGCGGCTCTGCGTGCCGAGTCCCTGCGCGCCGATCTTGATAATATCGGCGTAAGGAATGGCATACGAAAGGGCCTGGCGCACCTTCGGGTCATCAAGAGGCTTGTGCAGCGTGTTGAAGAATCCGACGAAGTTGAAGAACGACGGCTCTTCATCAACTGTGTAATCTGGATTATTCTGGAAGGAAGCCAGATTTTCAGGCGGGATGCGCGTGACCAAATCTGCCTGACCGCCCTCCAGCATTTGCTGTTGGGTGGTCGCTTCAGGGACGATGCTCACCAGCACCTTGTCGTACTGGCCGGATTTCCAGCCACCCCAATAATCATTAAACTTGGTGAAGACAATTTCCTGATCGGGCGTATAAGATTCGATTGTGTACGGTCCAGTTCCGCCATCCACGCCCTTCTCGAAATACTTGGGGTCTGCCGCAACAGCATCCAGCGCCTTGGGGCTGATAATCCACGCGCCGTACAGGGATGAAGCGATCAAGTCAACGGGCGCAGCGTATGACAAAGTAAACTTAACGGTGTAATCGTCCACCACGTCCACGCTCGAAAGCGGAGCCCAGATGAACGAAGCGCCGGAATGATCTTTCGCGGCGTCAATGGATTTCTTCACCGCCGCGGCATTCATCGGCTCGCCGTCATGGAACTTGACATTCTTGCGAAGATGGAATGTCCACGTCAGGCCGTCCGCACTTGCATCCCAGCTTTCAGCCAGAAGCGGCGTGTATTTCTGTGCAGAGCCGGGCGGGTTGATGCGCAGCAACTGCTCATACACATTTGCCATGTACGCGGCTTCCGTCGAAAACGATTTCACCGGGTCCCAGGTGGTGATGTTGGCCGTGTTCGCGATCTTCAACACCAGGGGCGCAGGTGTGGGCGGAACCGCCGTTGGCGCCGCGGTGGCGGGCGATTGAGTCTCAGCCGGGGCTTGCGTTGTCGCAGGCCCGCAGGATGCCATCAATACAGCAGCCACCAACAACAGGGAAAGAACAAGCAATTTTCTGTTCATATTTTCTCCTCTTTCAGCGGATTGGATTTGGCCTATCCTATCATGCCGGGTTTGCAAAAACTTTGCAAATGATTAGCGGCTATAATTGCGCGCGATGATGCCCTCGCCCCTGCTCAACACAAAATTCATGGCGCCACCGGTGGGGAATCATTTGCTTCGCCTGCACCTGATTCAATGGCTCGACAACCAAACCGAACGCAGACTCATCCTGATCTCCGCGCCGCCCGGATATGGCAAGACCACCCTGCTGGCGGATTTTATCAACGGTCTTTCCCGACCTGTGGCCTGGTACCAGCTCGAAACAACGGATTCCGACCCGACAGTTTTTCTCACCTACCTCATCGAAGCGATCCGCCGCGCAAAACCAGGCTCCAAGAAAATAACGAAAATCGGACAGAATGCCCGGTCCTTGCTCGACAGCGGCGAAGCAGGGATTGAACCCCAGCGCATCCTGACGGTGCTTATCAATGAACTTGTTGAATACATTACAGATGCGCTGACCATTGTCCTCGAAGATTATCACTACGTCGCCAGCCCGGTCGTGCACCAGCTCGTGAATTATTTGCTCGAGAACGCGCCTGCCAGCGTGCGCGTCATCATCTCCACCCGCACCGATCCGCCGCTGCCATTGGCGCGCCTGCGCGCGCGCGGCCAGTTGGCCGAACTGCGCTCCGCCGATTTGCGTTTTCGCGACGATGAGATTTCCGAACTCCTGCAAAGCGAACTGCACCATATCCCCGCCGACAGCCTGGCAGTATTAAGTGAAAAAACAGAGGGCTGGGCCGCGGCCTTGCAGATCATCCGAAATTCATTGAGCGGCAAGGATGCAAAAGCAGCGCACGAGATTATCAATTCCCTGAGCGGTTCCAATCGTTTCATCTTTGAATATCTGGTCGAAGAGGTTTTTCAGCGCCAACCCAAAGAAAGGCAGGATTTTTTACTGCAAAGCGCCGTCCTTTCGCAAATGGATTCGGCATCCTGCAACGCGGTGGTCGGGATCAAAAACGCGCAATCCGTCCTGGAGGATTTGGAGAGGCAGAACTTATTCGTATCCAGCCTCGACTCGCAGCGGAGGTGGTATCGCTATCATTTTTTGTTCCGCGAATTTTTGTTGAGCCGATTGCGCCGCGAAAACGGCGACCCGCTCCCGGTCCTGGAAAGACGCGCCGGAAAATATTATGAAGATCAGGGCGAGCCGGAAGCGGCTTTCGGTCATTATGCAGCCGCTGCAGATTTTGAATCCGCGGCGCGGGCTGCATCTGCCTTCGCCGCCGATTACGTCGAGCGCGGGCGCGTGGAGGTTCTGCATCTTTATTTAAAGATGCTGCCGCTCGAAACAATGCGCGCCCACCCGCAATTACTTTTACAGCACGGCAACGCGCATCGCAGGCTGGGCGAGGCCGGGCTTGCCATCGCCGCCTACGAAGATGCGCGCACCGCGTTCAAAGCACAGGATGATCCTTCGGGAATCAGCCGGGCATTGACCCGTTTGGCGGAAGTCCATCGCGCGCAGGGAAATTATCGCCAGGCCGAAACGTTGGCCGCGCAGGCCCTGGAAGTCTCGCCCGCCGATGACCACACCGCGCGTGCCGAAGCGTTGATGGCGCTGGCAAAGAGCACCGGCTTTTTGAGCGGCATGGATCGCGGTCAGGAATTGGCCGAGCAGGCAGTGAAAGAGTCGCGCGAAGCGGAAGGGCTTTCAGCATTGGCGCGCGCAAGTTTTCTGCAATCGCTGGGACAAATTTGCTGGTGGCACGGCGACTCGCAGTCTGCCGCGCAATATGCACAGGAGGCATTGCGTCTCGTGCCGGATGAACTTTCGCCGATCGCGGCGCAGGCTTGTATTTTGCTGGTCACACCTCATCTTTACTGGCGCGAATTCGAGACCGCCCTGCAATATGCCGAACGCGGGCTGGAGATCGCGCAGACACTTCATCTCAAGGAATTGCTTCCCGCCGCTTACACGGCGCTGGGCAATGTACTCACCCGCCTCGGCGAAACGGCGCGCGCCGAAACCGCGCTGCGGCAATCCGTTGAACTGGCGCAGCAGCTTGGCATGGCTTCTTATGAACAGCTCATGGCAACCGGTTATCTTGCCTATAATTTATACGGCCAGGGTCGCGTGGACGAAGCCTGGCAGTTGGCCGAGGGCGCGCTATGGGCGTACACCGGCAACCCCGATGCCTATGAGGCTTTTGTCTGCCGCAGCGTGCTGGCCGACATCGCACTGGAAAACAATCAAATTGGCCGCGCTGAAAATTTGTATGAAGAGCTGCTTCAAATCGGAAAACGGCGGCAATTCCGCATTCCGCTTGCCATGGTCTATTTCGGGCTGGCGTACATTTATCTCGTGAGCAATCGTAACAAGGCGGGCATCGATCATGCCCGTTCCGCGCTCGAGTTGATCGAACCGACAAAGGCGTTTCAACTCTTCCTGGATCAGGGTGAACGAAGCCGCGTGGTGTGCAACGCGTTGACCAAAGCCGGGCGCGCCAGCCCGTTCGTCCAGCGCGTGCTGGAGAACCTCCCCGATAAAAAGAAGAAGCGCCCAATCAATATTGCAGACCGATCCGCGGTGACGATCCAATCCCTCGGCGCCTTTCGCGTCTCTATCGGCGGGCAGGAAATTTCGCAGGACCGCTGGGTCTCGACCAAAGCGCGCGACCTGCTCGCTTATTTCCTGACCTTTCGCGGAGAGCACATTCCGGCTGACCGCGCCTTCGACGCCATCTGGTCCGAGAAGGGCGGACGCGGCCTGACCGCGTTCCACACTGCGCTTTCACGCCTGCGCAATGCGTTGAGATCGGGCGAGAATCCGCCGCGTTTGATTTTGGTGGAGGCCGGCGAATATCGCCTGGATGCGGCGCGCTTCAAGATCGACGTGGACGAGTTCGATGCGGCGCTCGCCAAGGCGCGCGTCACCACCGACGAGGAAGCGGCTGCCCATTTACAAGACGCCATCAACCTTTATCACGGCGAATACCTGCAAAACCTGTACTACGATTGGCTTTTTCCCGAACGCCGCCGCCTGACGCAGGATTACCTGGGCGCACTGCGTTCCCTGGCAAATTTCCATTTCAACCGCGAACGCTACACCCGCTCCCTCGAATTATTGGATCGCGCCCTGCGCGTGGACAAATTGCAGGAAGACCTGCACTGCCAGGCCATGCGCGTTTATGCAGCGCTGGGCGACCGCGCCGGTTTGATCCAGCAATATCAGGAAATGCAGCAGGTGCTGGCGAACGAACTCGATCTCAAACCGTTACCGGCCACCGAGACTCTCTACCAAAAATTGCTCGACGGTTTGCAGGGATGATTATTTTTTATGTGTATAGAAGTAAAACACTTCGCTGATCAACATATACTGTGGGCCTGATGGAGTGGGTGTAAAAGTCGGCGCGGGAGTATTCGTTGGGAGCGGAGTCGCGGTGTACAATTTGGTCATGTGACCTTTGGCAAATTCACAAATCGTGTTTATGTAATGCGGGTTGCTCTCGTGCAAGGACCCCGTGATGGCGATTTCCAATTCCAGCGTGGTAAAATCGCAAACTGCCAAACAGGCAATGCCGCAAGATCCCGCCAAAAGCTGTCGGCCAGCTGTTCTTTGCCGCTACCTGAATGAAGTGGTTTGTTTAGATTGCTTGCCTGTTGCGATGACAAGGCAGACTGATATTTATGTTGGAGCAACAACAATGATTAAACTAAGTTACAGCACGTTTGGATTAACCGATCTGGATTTTTTGAAATCAATTAACGTCGTAGATAAGGCTGGGTATTCGGGGGTTGAACTTTCTTTTCACCGGGATCAATTCAATCCGTTCGAAATCACTGATGAATATATTGCAACGATCAAAAAACAGTTCGAAACCGTTAACGTAATACCAGCCTGCGTAGCGACTGCTTCGTATTTTTTCACACCCTCCAGGCCGCATGAACCATCCCTGATGAGCCCCGATTTGGCTGGCAGAAAACGCCGCATCAACCTGGTCAGGCGGGGAATTGATGTCGCTCGCAAGCTGGGTATTTCACTCGTCACGTTTGGAAGCGGTTTCATCCGTGATGAACATGTAACGAACCCGTCGGTCGATCCGCGCGAATTACTGGTGGACAGCATCCATCAGTGTTTGCAATCTGTGAAAGATGATGAAGACATCACCCTGCTGATCGAGCCGGAACCGGGTATGTTCATCGAAACGGTGGAACAAGGCCTGAGCCTTATCAATGAAGTCAACTCACCTAAATTCAAATTACATTTGGATATTTGCCATATGTATTGCTCAGAAAAGGATTACATCTCCGCTTTGGCAAAAGCCGCTCCCTATACGCGCTATTTACATGTTTCCGATGCGCGTGAGGGGTACAACATAAAAATTTTGAAAATGGCTGAGAAACTGAAACTTGATCTGGATTTTGCCAGCTATTTAATTTACTTCCCCGAATACGCAGATTATCTATGGGTGGATAGAAACAACCCCATCTATTTTTATGACGAAAAGCCCTGCAAGGATCAGGAAAAGCGCATAGGATCGATCCTGAATTCTGTGAACATCACACAACCGCCTGCATACGTGAACTATAACGGTTTGTTCGCAGGCTCCACGCCTTTTGACGACGAAATCTTCACTTACCTGATTTCTGTTCCAGGGCTAAGTTATGATGTTCTGGAAAGAGCACGACCCATCCTCATTTATTTGCGGAGTACAAAAAATGCAAATGGCAAGTTGCTCGTGGATAAAATGGCGGCAAACACCCTGACAGGCATTGTTCACTTCCATGAAATCCCGGGGGAAGGAACTCTTGATTTTGCTGCCCACTTCAAAGCACTGACCGACAACGGGTTTTCCGGTTATGCATCAGTTGAGCTTTATCACCATGTTCAATCATGGGAAAAAGCATTGAACGATAGTTACAAACATTTATCGCAATTCGTTTAGGAATACTAATGAAATATTAAAGTCGTTTTGATAGACTCGGCCCGGCCGATTATCCATATCGAGCCAGTGATCCATTCGAATACAGGAGAGAGTTATGGTAGATGTAAAACAACTGGGCTGGGAAGTCAGCACAGTTGGAGAACTTGATCATAGGCTGCTGAAAGCGCCTCAC
This sequence comes from Chloroflexota bacterium, assembly GCA_021796315.1. The sequence goes on along the minus strand of JAJYOH010000086.1, from coordinate 6,460 downwards.
GTGAAACTGCGCTCTTTTAAAGAGGGTCCGAAGGGCGATGTGGTCTACTGCATTGACTTGCGTATCAACCAGCCAAATGTAGATTTTTTATCCTCAACAGAAATGCATTCATTTGAACATTTTTTGCTGGCGGGATTTCAAAAATATATGCCGGAAAATTTTCTCTCCGTGGGGTTAATGGGATGCCAGACAGGTTTTTACCTTGTTTTATATAATGAAGGCCATGCGGAGAAAATTTGCGGCGTATACGAAAGCATATTGAATGATATTCTAAACGCCGATGAAGTGCCTTATGCCAACATTCGGCAGTGCGGCAATTATAAGAACCACAGTCCGGAGCTCGCCCGAAAGCTTGCCAGGAGAATGCTGGATGCGAAGTCCAACTGGCGGCAAGTGATATGACAGACAAGGCATACAGGCGGTGTGTCACCTATCAACACACAATTGAATATGAGGTGGTAAACGCCCCCAACCTTTTTCACCCGCAGAATCTGGCCCTGCTTTCTGTAGGAAAGGTTGAAAATGCCCGCAGGTTCATTGTGGTGGATGGCAATGTTGAAATACATCACTCCGCCGCGATCAGAAACTATTTCTCGCAACACCAAATTGATGCAAAAATTATTAAGTTCCCGGGCGGCGAGGAAAATAAAACGATGGAATATTATCTTTCCATCATGCGGGAGTTGAACTCATTCCCCATCCATCGCAGGGACGAACCGATCATCGCCATCGGCGGAGGCGTTTTAACGGATGTAGTGGGCTTTGTTGCCAGCAGTTATCGCCGCGGCGTGCCGCACATCAAGGTTCCAACTACATTGATGGGATATGTGGACGCTTCGATCGGGATCAAGAGCGGCATCAACTTCGATGACAATAAGAATCGGCTCGGAGCTTTCGCCCCCCCTCAAAAAGTTTTGTTGGATAAATCCCTCCTGAAGACCCTGCCCAAACGGCATATTCTGAACGGTGTTTGTGAAATCATCAAGTTAGCCATTATCAAAGACGCTGAATTGTTTCAGCTATTGGAATTGCATGGGACACAAAGTGTGAACGCTCAATTTCAGGATGAGGAAGGCGGCATGATCCTTGACCGCGCAATCAGCGGGATGTTGGAAGAGCTAGAGCCCGATCTATTTGAAGAAGACTTGGCCCGCAAAGTGGACTTCGGGCATACGTTCAGTTATGGGCTGGAGACTCGTCATGAAGCAGACTTATTCCATGGTGAGGCAGTCCTGCTGGACATTATCGTCTCGATATTGATTGCCAAAGCACGGAACCTACTAGCCGATGACGATGTCGATCGGATATTCCGCCTGGTTGCCGATTTTGGAATAGTATTGAACACGGCCATTCTTGACCCGTGCCTGCTTTGGCAATCACTGGAAGAGCGCACATATCACCGCAACGGACTACAAAGAGTACCCATGCCACATGGCATTGGGGAATGCGTTTTCGTGAATGACATTCATGCGGATGAAATCAAGTCCGCGGTTATGCAATTGGAAGAATGGAGTATTGTAAAAAATGGAAACCCTTTATAACGTTGACGATAAAGAAATAAACAAGTTCGACGGAGTATCTCAAATCTGGTGGGATCCTAAAGGGGAAATGGGAACCCTGCACACCATCAATCCTCTGCGTACAAATTTCATCATGGAAAGACTCACAACATCCACTCCCAAAATACTGGATGTAGGCTGTGGAGGTGGAATTCTAGCGGAGGCGCTTGCAAAGACCGGCGCACAGGTGATGGGCATTGATCTATCCCAGGAATCCCTCAAGGTCGCCAGGCAGCACGCCCAAAAACAGAGCTTGAACATAGAATATCGGTACGAAGCCGTCGAAGAGATTGCCAAAACGAACGCAGGCGCTTTCGATGTGGTGACATGTATGGAAATGTTGGAACATGTGCCGGAGCCGGATAAAATTGTGACGGCTTGCGCGCAGGCTCTGAAGCCGGGTGGGCAGGCTTTTTTTTCATCCATCAATCGCACGCCGAAGGCTTTTTTGTTTGCCATCATTGGCGGTGAATATATATTGCGCCTCCTGCCTAGGGGAACTCACAGGTATAAAAAATTAATTCGCCCTCAGGAGTTGAAAAGTTGGGCGAAGGAAAACGGGTTGGAATTCGTAAGACTCTCCAGCCTAATGTACAACCCTTTCACCGGAAATTTTAAAGTCGCTGCAGGCAAGGAAGATGTCAACTATATGGCACATTTCATCAAGAAATAATTCCTGTATGGAGGAGGACACATGAAACGATTCTTTGCGCTCTCAAGAACAACACACGGCATTTTGGATATAGCCACTCCTGCATTTTGCGCCTTGTTATGGTTGGGCAATTTCCCCCATTGGCAAACCATTCTCCTATCGGTATTTACAGCCTTCGCCGCTTATACAGCAATATACGCCCTCAATGACCTGGTTGGCATCAAAGTGGACAGGGAAAAATTTGCTGGCGGCATCAACGTTGGTTATTCAGTCGAAGCATCTGATTTGCGTTATCCATTGGCCCAGAACGTGCTCAAGTACCAAAGCGGTTTGTTTTGGTTCGTTGTCTGGTTCATATTGGCGCTCATCGGTTCCTACCTGCTCAACCCGATTATCATAATCATCCTGATCGCCGCCGCTATTTTGGAGGTTGTTTATTGTCTCATGCTCAAGGTCACCTACTGGCGAACTTTCGTAAGCGGGCTTGTCAAGTCAAGCGGACCTCTTGCTGCCGTTTTTGTTGTAGACCCTAATCCTTCGCCGTACCTCCTTTTACTGATATTTGCGTGGGTGTTCTTTTGGGAAGCTGGAGGGCAAAACGTGCCTGCAGACTGGAATGACACCGTCGAAGACAAGCGTGTTAATGCAAAAACCATTCCCATTCAATTCGGCACAAAAAAAGCGGGGCTGATCGTCATCACTTTGCTGGGACTTACTGTACTGATCAGCATGTTCCTGCCATTGATTTCTCCCGTGAATCTAGGCCTACCCTACCTGCTTGCAAGCGCCGTCATCGGATACTTTCTGCTCCTAAAGCCGGGTTTTCAACTGTACCAACATCAGGAAGGACGACTGGCTGGCAGGTTGTTCGATAGCGCCAGTTATTACCCACTGGCGCAACTTGTGATAATTTCCATCTTTGTATTTTTCAAGTAATACCTTTCACCCTGCAAACCCCAGCCAACAACCGAATCTCATATATTACAGCCTGTGAAATTGGAAAGAATTGCCCCGCCTCATTACTCGTCCATGAACACCAGTGTGTGATTGAGCGTATTTTTCGCAAGTTGAAAGTCTTTCGTATCCTGAGTGAGAGGTATCGCAATCGTAGAAAGAGATTTACCTTACGTTTCAATTTGATCGGCGCAATTTACAACCTCGAACTCAACTTAACTGACTTTTGCAGGAGGTCTATTCTCACAGTTGCAGATCGTAAGACGCGTTACATTTTGGGCCGGGCTGTCGTTTGGTCCCGTACCTAGGAAGACTTGATGCCTATCAATGGCTCTGGTATCACTTCGGCGCGCATCTTTGCCGTGGTAGATGTGTATGATGCTTTGACCAGCGATCGTCCCTATCGCAAAACATGGACCAGAGAGAAGACTCTGGATTACGTCAGGGAACAGGCTGAAAAACACTTCGATCCACAGGTAGTGAATATATTTAACCCAGGTTGCCACCATGCTGAAAAACCGCAAGTCCTTAGCCACTAATTTTCAAGGTAGCAACTTGAGTTATTTATCAATTCTAATTTCAGAACGGATATGAATTAACTTCTTGCAAATGCAAAAACGGCACTGCATCAGTCAGGAATCAGCTCTTGTCTTGGCTACTTACCAGATTTTAGAAGAAAAAATAAGACGAACAGTTCACCCAGATTATGTGTCACGCGATTGCGTCGGATAATATTTCTTTTCTCTTGACAGCGATTCCTAACAAAGACGGTGTTTGGAAGACCTGGAGACACATAATTCCCATTGACATACAGTTCAATTACTGTATTATATTAAGCTAAACAGACTAACTTATTCCTATCCACAGAAATTGATACTGCATATCCTGCCAGTCCATTCAGGGTGAAATTTCCGCCTCCCCGATTTTTTGTACACATGATCATTGCATGATCCTAATTGGATTTACGCATGGCAACACAGTACATAAGCAAGCGTAAAAAGAGGCCAAGAAACTCGGTGAAAAATTGGAACAGCGGGTGATCGAACATATAGCACAAATCGAAGCTGTCAACCGAGCTCTCCAAAACAAAATTGCAGAACAAGAAGTGTTCGCTGTTGATCAAATGGGAGTAAGTATGGATCTAAAGAATGCATTTCGCTTTGTGTGGCAGCCATACGTTGTTGCCATAGCCCTGATCGCAGGCGCTGCCGCCCTGCGGTTATGGCCATTGCAGGTGCTTGGATCGCGTCTGACCTGGCTGACGTTCTATCCGGCCGTAATAGTCGCTGCACTTTATGGGGGTTTTTCTGCTGGCTTGCTGGGGACAATCCTCAGTTGTCTCACGATGCTATATTTGTGGCCAATGTTCGTTACCCAACCTTTCATCCGAGATTCTGTTGATTGGTTGGGCATGACTTTCTTCTTCATAACTTGCACAATGATCTCAGGCGTCGCAGAGACGATGCATCGCGCCCGTACACGGGCGGCGCGGGTGAAGGAGCAGTTTGAAGCCGCCAACAAAGAACTGGAATCTGCAAACAAAGAACTGGAAACTACCAATAAAGAACTTGGAGCCGCCAACAAAGAACTGGAGGCATTCTCATACTCAGTCTCGCACGACCTGCGCGCACCGCTGCGCGCGATAGACGGCTTTTCGCGCATCCTCATGGAAGAGTACGCGCCGCAGCTCGCTCCTGAAGCTCTGCGCTATTTGCAATTGGTGCGCGACAACACCCGGCAAATGGGAAACCTGGTGGATGACCTGCTGGCCTTTTCGCGCCTGAGCCGGCAGGAACCCAGGAAACAATCTGTGAAAACGACCGAACTGGTTCGCTGGGCGCTTGAAGAACTGCGCACAGAGACAAATGGACGGCAGGTGGAGTTCGTGATCGGCGACCCTTCGACAGGCTCAGGGCAGGCTCCTTCGACAGGCCGTCGTGGTGAGCTTGTCGAACCATCAGGGCAGGCTCCTTCGACAAGCCGTCGTGGTGAGCTTGTCGAACCATCAGGGCAGGCTTTGCCCGAATGTCAGGCCGATCCGAACTTGCTGAAACAGGTGTGGATTAACCTGCTGTCCAACGCGATCAAGTACACGAGCAAACGTGAGGCAGCGCGTATTGAAATCGGTTGGAAAAAGGAAAACGACGAACAGGTATTTTTCGTCAAGGACAACGGCGTCGGTTTCGATGTGAAGTATGCGCACAAACTTTTTGGTATCTTTCAACGATTGCACCGCGCCGAAGATTACGAAGGCACCGGGGTGGGGCTGGCGATTGTTCAGCGAATTGTTCATCGGCACGGCGGACGCGTGTGGGCAGAGGGTCAGGTGGACGACGGCGCCACGTTTTATTTCTCGCTGCCCTTTGTTGAACCCGAAGCGCCTGCGCCGCTCATCGAGAAAGTGGATGAAATAGCGGAACGCGCCCGGGAATTGGTCTGAGTAAGCATTCAGGTGTCATTGCGAGCACATTCGCTTTGCTCAGTGTAAACTCCGCGAAGCAATCCCCAACGCCAAATCGGAGATTGCTTCGTCGCAAACTACGCTCCTCGCAATGACAGGCTGAGTACAGGAGACGACGATGTTTCATATCGCTCACTTGATCAGTACACTCTTTTCCATCTTGTCGGCGGCAATTTACGGTTACGTGGCCGCGCGCCTGCGCCAGCGGACAGTGTCCGATCCGGATGCGCGCCTGGCCTGGCAACTGTTCGGCATTTGGTGGTACTGTCTCGCCGCGGCGACGCTGGTAAGCGGTATCCTGCATTTGCTCGGCGCGTTCAACATCGTCTCACTTCCGCCCTTTGTTGCGCTAACGTACATCAACATCCTGCTCATCTGCATCGCCCTGTGGGGGCTGCTCTACTATCTCGTCTACCTCTTCACGGGCAGCCGGCGCTTCCTGGTCCCGCTCACGGTTTTTTACATCTTCTATTACTTCCTGCTGGTTTACCTCATCACCGCCAGCGATCCGGCCCGCGTGGAAATGACGCGCTGGAACGTTCAACTTGTTTACGCTCATCCACTCACGGGTCCGTTTTTTTCTTTGGCGCTCGTCCTGCTCGTGTTCCCGCAGATTTTGGCTGCGCTGACGTATTTCACTCTTTTTTTCCGCATGCGCGAGGCGACACAGCGTTATCGTATTTTGCTCGTCTCGTGGTGTATCATTCTTTGGTTCGGCAGCGCGTTCGCGGCCTCGGTGGCAGGTTTGTCCCGCGAAGATTGGTGGCAAATTGTCAGCCGCTTGATTGGGTTGGGCGCAGCGATAGGGATCTTGTTCGCGTATTTCCCGCCATT
>JAJYOH010000085.1 GCA_021796315.1 Chloroflexota bacterium | reverse complement strand
GGACTGTAAGACCGCTTCCATCGGGAGCGACGAGATAAATGTGCGAATTGACCCCGTTACTGCTTTTCATGAACGCGATGCCGGTTCCGTCCGGCGACCAGGCCGGATTCGTGTCGCCATCGGTATCGTTGGTAATACGTGTCAAGCCGCTGCCATCCGCGGCGTTGACAACGTAGAGTTGAAAATTTCCATTGCGAAAAGATTCAAAGACGATGTGCTGGCCATCGGGCGACCATGAAGGAGAAGAGTCACTGGCGGGATCATCGGTGAGACGAGTCAATGCACCGCTGGCAATATCCACGATAAAAATATCGGTATTATCGCCCGTGCGCGAAGCAAATGCTACGCGTGCGCCATCCGGTGACCAACGCGGCGTCTCATCTTCTGAATCGCCGCTGGTCAGGGCGCGTTGACCGCTTCCATCAGCATTCATGATATAGATTTTATTTTTGCCGTCACGGGCGGAGACAAAAACAACATGTCCGCTGGCAGGTGGAGGCGGGGGTTCGGGTGTGGATGTTGGAGTATCAACCGGAGCAAGTGTGGGCGCCTCGGTGTCAGAAACGCCGCCAGAGCCGCTAAGATCGACGTTGTTCACGGCCTGACAAGCCAGCATGGCAATACAAAGCGTCCCAAAGGCCAGGAGCACAAACAAAGTTCCAGGTTGTTTAATTTTCATGATTCTCCACGAAGATGAGGATGGCTGGCAATATGAACATCGCTGTCATTATATATGGCTGACAGCGTGTCGAGATTTCCAGAATTGATAGGACAAATGGGTGATTTCTGTAACCGCTAACTTAGTCGAGATGGCAGCCTGCAAAGGGTTGACCTGACAGAACTGATAAGACTATTCATCCTTGTGCTGGGAACGCAATTCCCTGGCCTTATCCTGCAAGGTCTTGAAGTACGAGGTATCGGTAATTTCGGCCACCTGTGAAGCGCGGCGTTTCTCGTCGATCTCGATGCGTAGTTTGGCGATCTCAGCGCGCAATTTCTCTTCACGGATGTATCCATCCAGCGCGGCGGAGGCCAGCAGGACCAAAGCTTCCAGCACATCATCCGATGAAAAAGGCACGATCTCGCCTGTATTTGCATCCCTGGCATTGATCAACTGCAAAACGCCGATCACTTTTTTCTCTTTGCTCTCGAGCGGAATGGTCAGGAAGGATTTGGAACGATAGCCCGTGCGCTGGTCAAAAGACTTAGTGCCCGAAAAATCGAACCCGGCTGACGTTTCATACGCGTCGCCGATCATTACCTTTTGGTGAGCCAACGCAACATAGGATGCAATGTTGGCGCGGTTCTCGGAACCATCTTCGTTATACAGCCGTACCGGAGAAAAGGAAATCTCATTCCCACTGGTGCCGCCCATGGCGAGTCCGAGCGAAGTGTTGTGCAGGATCACGAACCTGAGCGCGTTATCTTCAAGCAGATAGAGAGTCCCGGCATCGGCATTAGTCATGCTTTGCGCTTCGACCACCAGCGTTTCGAGCAGGCGATTGAAATCCTTTTCAGCGGAAAGCGACACGCCCACCGGGATGACTTTTCGCAGCAAATACAATTGCCTGTCACGGAATGCCACCCCGCGCCCCATTGTGTCGATCACGCGCGCCAGTTGACCGATCTCATCCTTTTGATCGACGAGATCCGAAAGCAGGTCGGAGGAATACTTTCCATCATCCACCGCGTCGACAGCCTTCATGATGCGGGAAATGGAAGCGATTCTTTTTCCAGGCCGGAAAGTCATGTTAAAAAGTATACCATGTGCCTCCTGCTAAAAAAATTGGAAGCACTGATATACTTTGCAGCATGAATGAACGTATCGGCATCTTCGGCGGGACGTTCGACCCGCCTCATCTCGGACACCTGATCCTTGCATCCGAAGCCCGCGTCCAACTTAACCTGACGCGTCTGCTGTTCGTGTTGACGCCTGCGCCCCCGCACAAACTTAATCAATTGATCAGTTCCATCGACGACCGGCTGGCAATGCTCAAGCTTGCTCTGGATGACGAGCCCGCCTTCGAACTTTCAACGATGGAAATGGAACGTCCCGGCCCGCACTACACACTTGATACGCTGGAGGCGCTGGCGGATAAATATCCCGGCGCGGATTTAATTCTTTTGCTGGGCGGCGACTCATTGCATGACCTGCCCGCCTGGCATCGCCCCGCGGACCTGGTAGCGGCCTGCCGTCAAATCGGCGTGATCCGCCGCCCCGGCGACTCGGTGGAACTGTCAGCGGTGGAAAAACAAATTCCGGGCATCACGGCCAAGGTCCGCTTTGTGGATGCGCCCCTGCTTGAAATCGCCTCGCGTGAGATCCGCCGCCGCGCATCCGATGGATTACCGTTCCGATATTATCTGCTCCCATCTGTTTATGAATATATCGTCGAACACAAGCTGTATCAAAAATCGTAAGGACGTGCTATAATACCGCCTGCAAATCGGGGCGTGGCGCAGTCCGGCTAGCGCGCTTGCATGGGGTGCAAGAGGTCGGAGGTTCAAATCCTCTCGCCCCGACTGAAAAGAAGACTCGTGTTTGAGTCTTCTTTTTTGTTTTTTTGTCCGCTTGATCTTCGCCGATTTTTGCAAATTAAAAATTAGTGAAGATTAGCGTGAATTCGTGGATGAGAGTCAATACGTTTTTACAGGTCTCGAACTGTGTAAAAATCGTTCCTGTTATAATTTTGAATCATGAATCAAGTCCGGCAATTTTTCGAGATTCCCCACGCGCCTCACAATTGGTTTTGGAGGTCGATCCTGTTTCCATTTGTTGTAACGCGATTCTTGTGGATACTCGTCGCTTACTTCGCAACAGGAAATTATTTGCCCAATCCAAGTTACGAACCTTACATTCAAAGAGGCTATTTTCTCACGCGCATTTTTCCGCTCGATATTTTTGCCCGCTGGGATTCGCGCTGGTATTTTTCGATCATCAAAGATGGATACCAACCTCCCGCGCAATGGGGAGTCTCTTACAGCAACATGGCGTTCTTTCCGCTTTATCCTTATCTGGTAAAGAGTCTGGGATGGTTTGGGTTAGACTTGCCGAATGGTTATTACATTCTTATCGGACTTATACTTTCAAACCTTTGTTTTCTGGGTTCGGTGGCGCTGCTGTATAAGTTGATCGTCGGCCCGCTGGGATTTCGCCACGCCGCTGCCCAACGCGCGCTCGTACTTTTGTTTGTTTTCCCAGCCAGTTTTTTCTTCTCAAGTTTTTACCCCGAAAGCCTGTTCCTGTTCCTGACTTTAGCCGCATTCGCTTTGGCATTTGAAGAACGTTGGCTGCTGACTGGGATCTGCACGGCGCTGGCAATACTCGCCCGTCCCCAAGGCATCGTCCTGGCATTTGCACTGGCATGGCTTTACATGGAAAAAAGAAATTGGAGATTGCAAGATATCCGTTTGAATGTTTTATGGTTTGCTCTCGCACCTTTGGCTTTGGTATTACATTTTTATACACTCTATTTGAAATCGGGTCATCCCTTTGCTTACTTCGATGCGACCGCGGCCTGGGGCGGAGTCAACGCCAGCATCTTCCAGAATCCACTGCAAAATTTGCAGGGGCCATCATTGGATGTTTTCAAAATCGACTTTATCCTAATCATTCTCTTCCTGATTTGCAGCGTTTACATGTTATGGAAATGGCCGATAAAAGCATTCGGCGTCTTCGCCTTGATCATGTGCATCATGCCTCTGGCAACCGGACTGCTGGTTTCAATGTCGCGTGAACTGGTTGTTATTTTTCCGGTCTTTATTTTGCTCGGCGAAAAACTCAAACGCCGCGAAGGATACATCTCTCTTCTGGCTATTTGGTTTACGCTGCAAATTATTTATTTTGCAGGATGGGTTAATTATTATTGGATCGCCTGAGCCGACAGAACTTGCATAAAATTATTGCAACAGCCAAGCAGGTAGTTGAAAGAAATTAGAAAAAAGTGTCGTCATTGCGAGGAGGATGTTCTCTCCCGACGAAGCAATCTCTCGCAAAATCCAGGATTGCTTCGCTGCGATGAACGCGACACGCAATGACGGAATTCTTAGGCGGTGACCGCATTTTTATCTTTTACTTTATCAACTTAATTTCCGAACCACATTCTTCCCATCAAATTATCCTTGACCATGAATTGGTGATAGAGCGCCGCGCCGATATGCAGCGCGATCAACAGGAACATGGCGAGCCAGCTCAAAACGTGGAAAGCGCGGAAGATGAATCCGACGCTGAAACCTTCGCCCATTTCGCCGCCTCCACCGCCGCCCAATAACATGAACGCGCCAGTCGCAAGAATCGAGAAGGTGAAAAAGTACAAACCAAAATGTGTTAGTTTTCCTATCAGGTCGAGAAAACCATTCCCGGTGCTGGCCCATGCCGGTTGCTTGACGGCCCAGCGCATGGCAAAGCGGATCAGCATCAATACCAGGATGATGCCGCCGATCAATGTGTGAAGCGCAAGATTCCCGCCTCCATCATCCCCGGCTGTCAGCACAGCTGCACCCATCAATAGAACAACCGCCCAATGCAGGATCACCGAAATGGGGTGATGGCGGCCGGGTTTTGAAACAATAGAACTCGACATAATCTGCTCTCCTTTGGCCGCAAGTATACAAGCCTCACATGAACATCAAATGACAAAATCTTGCCTCATGCGGGCCTTTTTCTCATGGCTCCGCAGAAATACTTTTGATACAATACCGGCCTCTTACAAAACCGGAGGCAACATGCAAATTGATATCATCGGCATCCCCATCGATCTTGGCGCAGATCGGCGCGGCGTGGACATGGGGCCCAGTGCGATTCGTTACGCACATCTGCAACATAAGCTGGAGGAACTCGGTTACTCGGTCGAAGACCGGGGCAATCTCGAGGCGCCGATTGCAGAGATGTGCAGCATCAATGAACCGAACCTGAAATACATTGATTGCATCGTGCCCTTGTCGCGGCGCGCGGCGGGTGCGGTTGCAACGTCAATTCAAAGCGGGCATTTTCCGCTTGTGCTGGGCGGCGATCATAGTTTATCCATCGGCTCGATTCGCGGCGCGGCCAAACATAAAAAACTTGGCGTGATCTGGATCGATGCACACGCCGATTTCAACACCGAGAAGACAACACCATCGGGAAACATTCACGGGATGCCTTTGGCTGCGTTGTGCGGGCTTGGGGACGCGCGTCTCACCCAATTGTGGGATGAGCCGCTTCCAGTCGTGGACCCGAAGCGGGTGGCCGTTATCGGAGCGCGCGACCTCGACCCGGGCGAAAAATCCAACTTGCTTGAAGCTGGCGTCACGGTCATGGGCATGGAACAGATCGACCGCTTCGGCATGGTCTCCGCAGTCGAGAAGGCCATCGAAAGAGTCAGCCGCGATGTGGATGGAATCTATCTTTCGTTCGATATGGACGCGCTCGATCCGCGTCATGCGCCTGGCGTTGGGACACCCGTCCCGGCAGGTCTCACTCAACGCGAAGCTCACATGGCTTGCGAGATGATCGCCGAGGCCGGAAATTTAATCGGCATGGATATCGTTGAAGTCAACGCGATTCTTGATATTCAAAACCGGACCGGTGAGTTGGCGGTTGAATTTGTTTTGTCCGCTTTGGGTAAGCGCATTTGGAATGGTGATTAAATCTGCTCATAAAAGAGAATAAGAGTAGAATATAAGCATGAATGCCGCTCAGGGCCCCCTGTTAATTGTCGAGGATACTCCGAACATCCTCGAACTCCTGGAAGTTACTTTACGCTTCAAGGGTTATCAAGTCGTCACTGCTCGTGATGGGCAGGAAGCATTGGAGGTGATAGAGAAGCAACATCCCGCTTTGGTCATTACGGATATTCTGATGCCCAAGATGGACGGCTTCACTTTGGTATATCGCTTGCGCAGCAACCCGGAGATGCAAGCGATTCCAGTAATCTTTCTCTCGGCTACATACATCGCTCCTGAAGACAAGGACTTTGCTCTCACCATTGGCGCAACGCGTTTTCTTGAAAAACCGATCAACAACGATGAGCTTTTACGAACCATCAATGAACTGCTGACAAAAGGCATCAATCCGCCAACGAGGCCGGCCATCAAGGAACGCGAATTTCTCAAAAGTTACCGCGAGCGTCTTGAAATCAAACTCGGACAGAAGAGCGCGCAGATCTCGCGCACCGAGCGTCTGCTTGAGACTTTGCCTGCCGATCAAAAACCGGGTTTTGTGGCTACACTGAAACAATCCATTCTTGACCGCGAAAACATCCGGGCCGAGCTTGACCGTGTCCGGGAGTTCCTGACCAAATTCGACACGCCCGCATAAACATGACATCTCCCACACTCCAGGAACTGGAGCGCCTGGCTCGCGATGCAGGTGCGATCCTGCGTGAAGGTTACAGCAAGGAGCATCGGATTTCCTATAAAGGCGTGATCGATCTCGTCACCGAGATCGATCACGCTTCTGAAAAGTTTTTGCTTGGCGAGATCAATAAACGCTGGCCGGGCAGTTACATCATGGCCGAGGAAAGCGGCGTCACCAAAGGCGATGTAGATCATAGTTGGTATGTTGACCCATTGGATGGCACTGTCAATTATTCGCACCATATCCCCATCTTCAGCGTCTCGATTGGATATGCTCATAAAGGGTCCGTGCAATTGGGCGTTGTCTACGACCCGATGCGCGATGAAATGTTCAGCGGCGAGCGCGGACATGGCGCAAGGTTAAATGGCGAGACCATAAGAGTCTCGGCCACAACCGAGTTGCAAAAGAGTCTGTTGGTGACGGGTTTCCCGTACGATGCGTGGAATACGCCGCAGGACAACTTTGATAATTTCGTCCGCTTCGCAAAGCTGACACAGGGCGTACGCCGCCTCGGGTCCGCGGCGCTGGATGCGTGTTACGTCGGCGCAGGCCGTTTTGACGGCTTTTGGGAACTCTCGCTCAAGCCCTGGGATGTGGCCGCCGCCGGTCTGATCGCTGAAGAAGCCGGTGCGAAGGTCACCAATGTAAATGGCGATGCGGATTATCTTTCGTTGCCCCAATCCATTATTGCGGCTGGACCTAACCTGCATTCTAGAATCATGGAGACATTGGCTGCTGATTGACAATTTGGTTTTCCATTGATTATTGGAAATAGAACTGCGGTATTATGTGGGAAAATAGACAAGACGGACGACCGTAGCCGATGAGCATTTTGGAAATTCCCATCAGCAAGACAAAGATCATCCTGCCCAGGCGCCGAACGGAGCTGCTTACCCGCAGGCGGCTGCTGGATTTGTTGTATGAAATTCTTGACCGTAAGTTGGTTATGGTTTCGGCGCCGGCAGGCTATGGCAAAACATCCCTTCTCATTGATCTGGCGCATCATAGCGACCTGCCTTTTTGCTGGCTGGCGCTTGATCCGCTTGATCGTGAACCCCAACGATTTATTGCATATTTGATTGCTGCACTGGCTGAACGTTTTCCGCAATTCGGCAATCGTTCTGTTTCCATGCTCAACACTCTGACCAGCCTTGACGATGGGATGGAGCGTTTACTGGTTACGCTGGTCAATGAAATCTATGATGAAATTCAGGAGCACTTTGTCCTGGTCCTTGACGATTTTCATTTGCTGGATGAGGTGCGCCCCATACAATATTTTGTTAACCGGTTTGTTCAACTGGTCGGCGAGAATTGCCATCTGATCCTTTCCTCCCGCTCCCTGCCTGAACTTTCTGACATGACTTTGTTGGTAGCTCGTGAACAAGTGGGCGGCCTGGATTTTTCGGACCTTTCTTTTCGCCCGGAAGAAATCCAGGCTCTGCTGGCTCAAAATCAGCAAATTCATCTATCCGATGATGATGCCCGTAAACTTGTCGAAACCACCGAGGGATGGATCACCGGCCTGCAATTTGCGGATGTTGAACTGGTCCGCTCCGACGGAACTAATTTCCGGCCATCACATGGAATCGGCGTCAGCGTTTTTGATTATCTCGGTCAGCAGGTATTGGAACACCAGTCAGATGCTTTACGGATTTTCCTTCTGCGAAGTTCCCTTCTTGAAGAATTTGACATTCCTCTGTGCGAAGCTGTCCTTGCGCCGCTGTATTCCAAGCCGCAAGACTGGGCGAAATTGTTGGAGACGATAGTCCAGAAAAATTTATTTGCTTTGCCGGTCGGGACAAATGGTCAATGGTTGAGATATCATCATTTGTTCCGCGACTATCTCCAGGAACGTTTCCGGCGCGAATATCCCAAAGAAGTCAGACCGATTTTGGAACGCCTGGCGCAGTTCAACGAAACGCGCGGCGAATGGGAAAAGGCTTACCAGCTTTATAAACAGTTGGGCGATGTCAACGCCCTGGCAGACTTGATCGAGCGTGCCGGCATTCCCATGTATCAACATGCCATGCTCACACTGGATTCGTGGCTGAAAGATTTGCCGCCGTCAATTGTTCAGAAGAGACCGGGGTTGTTGTCGTTGAGAGGGGCTGTTGAGACTTCAAAGGGAAATCTCTCTGAAGCGGTAATATTGCTCAACCGAGCTATCTTAAAATTTCGGGAACAAAACGATATTGATGGTTTAGCGCTAGCATTGGTTCGGCGTGGAAATGTGTATCGATTACTCGGAGATTATAAGAGTGCAATCCAAGATGCGAGTGATGCCACGCTGATTACTGAAAATAATGACGATTTACAATGGAATTTTGCAGATGCATTACGTATCAAGGGGCTCAGTTCATATCAGCAAGGACAAATCGTCCGGTCAGCAGAGTATTTGGAAAGAGCTTTGGATATTTATAAAAATGTAAATGATGTCCCTTCCGTTTCAATGCTAATACTGGAAACTGGCATGGTTTATGCTGCAATGGGTAATTACAAGGGCGCTAAAGCTTCATATGAAAATGCCCTTGAACTTGCCCGCCAGGCAGGGGATCTTTGGTCGCAGGCGAACCTGCTTAATAATTTGGGAGTTCTATATCACCAACAAGGCGAATACGAACAAGCATCCCACGTATTGGAAGAAGGCCTGCTTTGTGCTCAACGAAGCGGCTACAAACGCATGGAGGCATTAGTATTAATCGGCTTAGGTGATCTATATGTTGAGGTTGAGGATTTTGAATTGGCAGAGCGACATTATCGACAAGTTACAGATTTAGTGCAACAGCTTGGGGAAAGTTTTCTCATCAATTACTTGACTCTTGCAGAAGTTAATTTGGCACTTTCGAAGAGCAATATATCCCAGGCCCGCCATATTCTTGATCAAAGAGCTTCATCAATTAAATCCGGTGATTCAAATTATGAATATGGTCTTTATTGCCTTATGCGAGGACGAATTTTATTGTTGGAGAAAAAAAACCAAAAGGCCATTTTGGAACTGGAAGAATCTAAACGGCTTTTCTCCGAGAATGAATTAAAAAGGGAAATAATCTGGAGTTGTCTCTGGTTGGCGGCCGCTAAATCCCAAGCAGGAAACCAGGCATCTGCAGGAGAAGAAATAAAAATTGCCTTACAACATTCGAATCAAATCGATAATTTTACGGTTGTTGTATTCCGGCAAGTACGTGAGTGGTTGGATGATCAGAAAAATAATCCTGATGTCAAACGGATTTTGCGCGACTTGTTTGAAAAAGTATATTTTCTTGACAGACGGTTGCCAAAAACGCGTCGTCAGCTGAGACGACTTACGCATGTGATGGAAATCCCAACTCCTAGTCTAGATATTCGCGCATTTGGAAGAGGGGAAATATGGGTGGGCGGCAAAAAGATTAGTATAACTGAGTGGCAAACACAGTCTGTCCGCGAACTATTCTTTTATTTTCTGACTGAGAATAAGCCGCTAACCAGAGAGCAGATTGGGGAGACGCTTTGGCAAAATACTGAAGAGCCAGCAAGACTCAAATTGCGCTTTAAGAATGAAATGTATCGCTTGCGACGCGCGGTAGGTCAAGATACCATTCTCTTCGAACACGATTATTACCGATTTAATTCAACCATAGAGCACGAATATGATGTGGAGGCTTTTGATGCCTACTTCGTCAAGGCTAAATCTTTGCCTGCCCCCGCAGAGCAAATCACTTTCTACCAAAAGGCGATTGATTTGGTGCACGGAAAATATCTGGAGGATATTAACGCAATCTGGGCCTGGCCTGAAAGGGAACGTTTGAGCCAAAAATTTCTTACAGCTTCACTGGAATTGGCAGAGTTGTACTTCAAAGATGGGCAAAGACCAAAAGCGCTCCAAATATGTCAGCGCGCCTTAGAATACGACGCCACTTTTGAGGCGATCTATCGTCTAATAATGCAAATTTACTATCGCATGGGTGACCGCGCATCCATTATTCATACCTATCGAACATGTGAAGAGACCATGCAAAAAGTATTTGATTTGCCTCCATCGGATGAGACCCAAGAGCTTTACAAAAAGTTGATTTCGTAATTGCTTTGTTTCTCAGAAAAAACGGCCCGTTGGGCCGTTTTTTCTAATCTTTTGAAGCCTGTTTTGAAGCCTGATGGGTTGTATCCTTTGAACATCAATAACAAACTCGAAAGGATAATTTCCCATGAAAAATACTTTTTCTCATATTACATTACTTGCCAGCAAGATTAATCGTCAGCACATTCAAACAATTTTAGCTATTCTTGCCTTGGCGATGTTAGTTCTCGGTATCGGCGCGCCTGCTTCCGGAGGAATTTCCCCTCATTGATAAATAATCAGCAAAAATGCTTCTTCTTGTTGCATTAGTAGCCGGCCTGTTGGCTGGCCTAGTCTGGGCCGGTTGGCATCATCAAGCTTACCAGATTCCTGCCCTACAATCTACGTGGCTGGCCTTCGCTGCATTTTTTCCACAGCTCGTAGTCGCATATTTGCCTGCCACCCGTCACCTGTTAGTTGACTGGCTTGCGTCGATTGTGTTGTTGATGTCGCTGATTCTCTTTTCAGCCTTTGCCTGGCAAAATCGTCGCTTACCCGGGATGCCGATTCTATTAGCCGGTCTTGTGCTCAATCTGACCGTGATAGTTGCCAATGGCGGGTGGATGCCCATTAGTCCACAAACTGCAAGCCGGTTGGCTGGAACCGATATCTTAGGGCTTATGAATCTGGGCAGCCGGTTTGGACAAAAGGATGTTCTTCTGCTTGCGCAGAACACGCAGTTTGAGTTCCTGTCAGATCGTTTTCTCTTGCCAGACTGGATTCCTTATAAGGTAGCTTTCAGCTTAGGAGACATTTTGGTTGGATTGGGTATATTCTGGCTTTTGGCGCACCCAACTAGTAAAACCACGATAGTGTCAGGAGAAAGGGTTCATCTTGATTACATCTAAAACGTTCGCAACAAACTTATCGTTTAAAACCGATTTACAGGAGTCTCACCCCGGATTGAGCAATGTATTTGCGGCGGCGGTGGTGAATCAAAATTTTCGAGAAATGTTGCTTAACGATCCCGAAGCGGCCCTTCAGGGAGGCTATTTAGGAAGGGATTTCGCTCTAAGCAGAGAAGAGACGTTTCTTATTGTCTCCATCAATGCAAAATCGTTAACTGATCTTGCAAAACAGATCGTTCAGACACTCGGGAAATGATGTTTCACCTTGTATGTGCGCGATGCAATGCTATTGGCCTGGTATTACCGGAGCGACGCGGTGGAAAGGGGACGTGGTGATAAGGGAGTCATCGCGTCCCGCGTCCCCTAATAAATAACTATGGTAGACATGGCATTAGAAAACCTGCCAAGCGCATTAACTCAATTAAACGCAATTTTCCAAACATTTTCTGATCTGCTTTTTGTCGTAGATCATGATGGAACTATTTTGGATTATAGGGCCGGTAACTCAACCTTATTTTATACTACTCCTGAAATTTTTCCCGGAAAGCGCTTGCAGAGTGTTTTACCGCCGGAAGTAAGGCAAAGTATTTCCAATGCTCTTGAACGAACAGTGACCAACGAAGAGATCTTGCCGCTCGAATACTCGTTAAAGCTCATTGACACGGAATATTGGTTTGAGGCGCGGCTTGTTCCCTTATCACAAGCCAGGGTGATTGTTATTATTCGGGATATAACCAGGCATAAAAATGCTGAGGAAAAGATTCAGCGTCAACTTAAACGGCTGGCCGCTCTCCGGTCCATTGACCTGGCGATTTCATCCAGCCATGATCTCAATCTGGCTCTTTCAGTAGTGTTGAAACAGGTTGCCGCACAATTGGATGTGGATGCGGCAGACATTTTGTTGTTAAATTCGCAAACTCACATCCTTGAATTTGCGAATGGTATCGGTTTTCGTACAAAGGCTTTGCAGCGCACACGCCTGTCCATTGGGGAGGGATATGCGGGGATGGCGGTCTTGAAGCGGGAAGTAATTAATGTCTCTGATTTGCAACGCGGCAAGACAGGCTTTCTGCGCTCCCCTAATTTTCCCAATGAGGGTTTTCGATCTTATTATGGCATTCCTTTGGTAGCAAAGGGACATGTTCTTGGTGTACTTGAGATTTTCCACCGTATGCATCTTGATCCTGATGCCGACTGGTTGGAGTTCATGGAAACGCTGGCAGGCCAGGCTGCCATTGCCATAGAAAATGCCATATTGCTCAAAGATCTACAACGGGCTAATTTTGACTTAACCCTGGCATACAATACAACGATTGAAGGTTGGTCACGCGCGCTTGAGTTAAGAGATCGTGATACGGAAGGCCACACAAAACGTGTCACTGAGTTGACTCTTAAGTTGGCACGTCGGCTGGGTGTAGGCGAAAGTGAGCTTGTTGACATTCAGCGAGGCGCCATTCTACATGATATTGGCAAAATGGGTATTCCAGACAATATCTTGTTGAAACCGGGTCCGTTAACATCCGAAGAATGGCAGATAATTCGTCAACATCCGCGCTATGCTTATGAATTGCTATCGCCGATTTCATATCTCAGTGCGGCTTTGGATATTCCTCATTACCATCATGAGAAGTGGGACGGCACAGGATATCCGCATGGCCTAAAAGAGACACAAATACCGCTTAATGCGCGCTTGTTTAGCATTGTTGATGTGTATGATGCTCTTACTTCAGATCGACCTTACAGGCCGGCCTGGCCCACATCAAGAGCAATTGCATATATCCGTGAGCAGATTGGCAAATATTTCGACCCGGAAATTGCCAGACAATTTCTAGGGATGATTGAAGCAGACAATCCGTAAATTAAATAATCCAATCGTTATTACTGACTGGTTAGGAATGCAGGCATGGCGGAGTTAGAAATTCATTTCTCGGGACAAACTTAAATCAAAAGCCACCTTGTAGGTGGCTGATAAAATTGTGAGCGCGGAGAGATTCGAACTCTCAACCAATGGCTTAAAAGGCCACTGCTCTGCCATTGAGCTACGCGCCCATCCTTGATTGGTAAAGCGGACTGCATTCTATCATGGCAAAGTAGAGCCGTCAACGTGGCTATTCCCCTCACCTAAAGGTGGGAGCTTCTAGGGCATTACCTAGGGATTGTAGCCCCAATCCCAAAATGTTAATAGCAGCGTTTTGATCCCGATCCATCACCAGACCACACACAGGACATGAATGAACCCGAGCAGACAAAGGCTTTTCAACCATTTCACCACAACGAGAGCATTTCTTGGATGTATTGCGCGGATCAACCAATACAACCCTACGACCAGCATTTTCAGCTTTGTACGTGGTGTAAGTTATCAGTTGATTCCAAGCCGCATCCGAGATGCTTTTTGCCAAGCAATGGTTTTGAAGCATGTTCTGAATATGCAGGTTTTCAAAGATGATCATACCAAAACTATTTACCAATTCACGGCTGCGCTGATGAGCAAAGTTCTTGCGACGATTAGCGATGCGTTGAGAGATATGGATGACAACCTTTCGTCGTCTGATTCGTTCCGATGTATCTTTCCCTGCCTTCGAGTGTTTGTGCTGTGCTTTTGACAATTCTTGCTCGTCCCTTCGAAAGAAGCGGGGATTATCAATTTCGCCCCCGTTCGAGAATTTGGCAAACCTTTCCAATCCCATGTCTATCCCGATTGCATACTCGTTAAAAGGCATTAATTCAAGTTCTACTTCACAAGCGAAGCAGGCATACCAGTTACCCACGGCATCCCTTTGAATGGTGAGTGTTTTTATGTGTCCTTCGATGGGACGATGCAGAATGATCTTTATTGTTCCAATTTTAGAGAGATACAAACCTTGGCTGCCATGTCGTGTGTTAAAAATAGGATCCAATAATTTAAAACCCAACTGCTTGAAGGTAAAACTGTCGTACCAGCCATAGCCTCGAAAACGTGGATAGCCCGGCTTCTCACCTGCCTTTACTCTGCGGAAGAATGCTTTGAAAGCCAGATCAACCCGCTCTTGAGCATTCTGCAAAACTTGAGAAAATGTTCCCTTCAATTCAGGGTGTTCCTGTTTCCAGAGAGTCAGCAGTTTGTTTGTATCGTACAGAGAAAGCGTCTTTCGCTCCTGTTCCCAAGTTTTTTTGCGAATAGCAAGGGTTTCGTTGTAGACCCAACGACATACTTCCAGTATTTGCAAAAGTTTGGTTCGTTGGCTTTTGGACGGCCGGAGGCGGTATTTGAAAGTCTTCATATATAGTCAATACCTTCGCCAAAATTAGACGAATGAAATAGGGCTAATCGAGTAAAGTTGTGTCTCTCACAACCCAACCTACTCGGAAAAGCCCATGACAGAGATTTTAGCACTTTTACAAGCCATTGCGCCT
>JAJYOH010000583.1 GCA_021796315.1 Chloroflexota bacterium | reverse complement strand
AAGACAGCAGTGACAGTACTGCTGAGGAGCCAGGCTTGCCAGATGGTCAGGAGTCCGGCTAAAAGTCCGGTAAGAATCGTTAATGTCAGTGCGAGGCGTGAGTCGCGGGCAAGAGTGAGAAGTCTGCGGTGCATAGTGCGGTTGATTATAAAATGAATGGGATGGCCGGTTGGTTGGCCGTCCCATTCTTATGGTTGGGACTGGAATCTTAGTAAACCAATGTCTCTTTCTTGGCGCTGATGCGCTTGCGGAACATGTAGTACGTCCAGCCCTGGTAAGCCAGCACGATTGGAACGAAGATCAAAGCGATGATGGACATGACCGTCAACGTATATTGTGATGATGAAGCATTGTAAATGGTCAGGCTCCAATCCGGGTTGGTGCTGGAGATCATCACACGTGGGAACATGATCAAGAAATAGGTGATCTGTGTAAACACAATGCTTAAGCCGGTCATCACGAAAGCCCAACCCTCCTGTTTGCGATTGATGAACAAGCCGGTCAGCAGGAGTGTGACCACAGCCGCAGCCGGTACGATTCCAGGGTTGGCGCCGAGGCGGGCATAGACATCAGTGAAGATGTAGGTTGCCACTGCCAACACAAGGTCAAGTATGACCGCCACGACCCAGATCTTTTTCGATAGAGCGCGAGCGCGCTCGTGCATGTCGCCTTCGAGCTTCAGGCTGAGGAAGTTGGCGCCGTGGACAAGGAAGACCGACACAGTAGTTAAGCCGCCGAGCAATCCATAAGGATTGAGCAGGGTGAACAGATTGCCGGTGAACATCATTTTTGCGTCAATCGGTACGCCTTTGGCCAGGTTGGCAAAGGCGGTTCCCAGCAACAGAGCCGAGAGGAATGAGCCCACGGCGATCATCCAATCGAACATGTTGCGCCACTTTGGATTGGAATCTTTCGAGCGATATTCAAACGAGATACCGCGAATGATCAGACCAACCAACAACAGGAACAATGCCAGATAGAAGCCGCTGAACATGGTGGCGTACCATTGCGGGAAGGCGGCGAAGGTCGCACCGCCTGCAGTGAGCAGCCAGACTTCGTTGCCATCCCAAACCGATCCAATCGTATTGATGATAGCGCGGCGTTCGTCATCCTTCTTGCCGAGGAATGGCAATAGCATACCGACGCCGAAGTCAAAGCCTTCGAGGAAGTAGAACCCGACCCACAAAACACCGATCAGGATGAACCACAGGATTTGCAGAAATTCGTAAGACATAGTGATCCTCCGGGGATTAATCCTGCGCCCCAATGAGCACAGGTTCAACATCAACTGATTTGTGCATGGCCGCATCCGGCCCGGCAATAGCATATTTTTTCATGAGATAGAAATCTGCCATTGCCAGAGAGCCATATAGAAGGGCAAAGCCGATCAAGCTGACAAGCAAGTCCAGCGTGGTCAAGTTTGGAGAGACGGCATCCTGCACTTTGAGCAGACCTTGAACGATCCACGGCTGACGTCCCATCTCAGTAAGCAACCAGCCGCTGATGTTGGCGATATATGGCAGGATGATCACCCAAGGCACCCATTTCATCCACTTTGCTTTCTCAATGTCGCCGCGCAGTGCGTAGAGGAAGAAAATCGTCAGGAGTGCCATTAGGAAGCCAATCAGAAACATGAAGCGAAATGCCCAATAAGTAACAATCATGAGGGGAATGTAATCACCGGGGCCATATTGTTGTTGATATTGAGCCTGAATGACATACACTCCTTGAACAGCGCAGTTGAAATTGTTGCAAGCTAGGAAACTGGTTACGCCGGGTAGTCTTAGCGACCATACTTCTTTCTTGCCGCTCAAGTCGCCGATGGTCAGGATGGAAAACGAAGCAGGTTGCTCTGTATTCCACAGGGCTTCAATAGAGGCCATCTTCATGGGCTGAGTTTGGTATACATATTGTCCCTGTGAGTGTCCATCGAGGACAACCAGCAGGCTGCCAACCAGACCGACAATAGCTGCAATCTGGAACGAGCGTTTGAATAAATCTATGTTGTTCTTACGAATGATGTGATATGCGCTCACGCCCAGAATCAGGAAGCTGGCGGTTGCCAGGCCGGAGGCAATGGTATGTCCGAAGAACAACCAGCCTTTGGGGTTTGTGACCAGGGCAAAGAAATCCACCAGTTCAGCGCGGCCGGTGACTGGGTTGATCACATAACCGACCGGGTGCTGCATCCAGCCGTTCGCCAGCAGGATCAACAGTGCTGAAAGGTTGGAGCTAATTGCCACCAGCCAAATCGAAGTCAGATGAACCTTCTCTGATACGCGGCCCTCGCCGAATATCCAGATGCCCATGAATGTTGATTCCATGAAGAAGGCCAGCAGGGCTTCGATCGCCAGTGGGGCGCCGAAGATATCGCCCACATAGCGGGAATATTCCGACCAGTTCATGCCGAATTGAAATTCCTGCACGATGCCGGTCACAACGCCGATGGCAAAATTGATCAGGAATAATTTTCCCCAGAACTTCGCCATCTTGTGGAACGTCTCATCTTTGGTCTGGTAATAGCGGGTCTGCATATAGGCCACAAACCAACCCATGCCCAGAGTGAGCGGGACGAATAGGAAGTGGTATACGGTTGTCAGGCCGAATTGCCACCTTGAAAGAGTGATTGGATCCATACATTCTCCTTATCTTTTTTAGTATGTGCTGATGCACATACAGACTCAGCTAAACGAAACTTGCTATTTGCACTGGTATGCCAATAGCTTCCTGTGCGAGACCCGCAAAATTGATGGAGGCCATTTCACGCAACATGGCGACCTGGATGCGTCCCCACTTTGTGCGGACCGGGCAATTGGTTTGAAAAGGACAGTCGTCCTCGCCTTTTACTTGCAGACAAGCGGAGAGCAAGATTGGGCCTTCGAATGCCTCCACAATATCTTTGATCGTGATCTCGGACGCGGGGCGGGGGAGCGTTAAACCGCCATCCCGGCCTGTAAAAGTTTTTAAAAGGCCAGCCCGCGCCAGTTCCGCAACGATGCGCAGCATTGTCGCAGGCGGAATAAGCATCTCGCGCTGAATTTCAGCGGTTGAGAGGCGCGTACCTTCGGGGCGTTTGGCGAGGGCCAAAATTACACGGACAGCGTAATCGGTTTGACGGTTAATTCTAAGCATGACACCAGACCTTTACATATTTGGTAAATGATTACGCTCAATGTAAAGGTTTTGATTTGGAATTTATAGTGTATTTTGTCACAATGATGGGGTTACAAGTGTCACACTAACTTGTGCGTCACGGAAAATATAAAGGACGTTTGCAAAATGTAAAATCTAAACCAACTATTTTATGGTTGGACATTTATCTGAATATAGATCGGATCGCCAAACGCTTCGCCACCCGGACCGAAAGCCTGCCAAGCGCTTCGATAAGTTCCCGCGGTGGATGGTGCGGTGAAAAGTATTCTCAGCGTGGCCTGACTCCCGGCGCGGGCGGGATATAACGCTTCTTCACTTGTGGTTCCCATCGCACTCCCCACACCGAC
>JAJYOH010000582.1 GCA_021796315.1 Chloroflexota bacterium | reverse complement strand
CCAGGATCAGCGCCTGACAATTTGCGCGTGATGGGTCGAGCCGTTCGAGCATCGGCAGAAGGAACGCGCCCGTCTTGCCGCTGCCGGTGCGCGCCTGAATCATCACATTTCTTTTTGTGAGCAAATATGGGATCGCGCGCGCTTGAACAGGCATGAGCGAAGTCCAGCCTGCACGTGCGGCGGCTTCACGCAGATGGAGTGGCAATTGGTCGAACGTGAGATCGGAGAGAGAATTTCCGGCGGGGGAAGGGTTTGTATTTTCCAAAAGCAATCGATTCTTGTTTGAATGATGTTATTCGTGGAACTCTTCAACCTGATAGATCAATACTTCAAGATGCTTCTGTCTCCATAAGTTTTGTGAAGCGCCCATCTTGTAACACAAGTTATCGAGGAAGTCGGCTTTATCGGGAATCTTGTCCCAGACTTGCGGCAGAAATGTTGCACGACGGAAGCCATCGCGCAGGATGACGCCATCCACATGCGGATGCAGCTTTGCGAGCAGATCGTCGGCATCTTTGTATTCGAGTCTTTCCGGGATGGTGAGGCGGGAGACCTCGATCTCCACCTGATCCAACTCTGACGGCGCGACCGGCGGAAAGCGCGGATCATCCAGCGCGGCAGCGATGGCATGTTCACGCACATCCAACGCCAGCGGCTGATAAGGCTCCAATGCGCCGATGCACCCACGCAGATCGCCGCGAATGGTCAGGGTCACGAACGAGGCGCCTTGTCCGCGCAAAAGCGGCGGCATGGATTCCAGATCGAGCGGGGTTAACTTTTCACCTTTCACGCCGCGTTCGAGCGACTCGCGCGCGATGCGGAGCAGGGTTTGTTTTTCTTCTTCGCTCAGTTTGTCTGTGCTCACGGCGTCCCCTCCTTTTTATCAACTCGCCTTACACAATTTCATCACAGAAAAGATCTTTATATCTCTGCGGTGAATGTTCTTTCACTACTCAGCCAACTTGTGATACTTGCGATCATGATACACCAGCGGCTTGCCTGCGCCATTTCCACTCACCGAAACGACCTCACCAATAAATAGAGTATTCGGGCCGACAACCATACTCTGCTTGACACGGCAATCAAAGGAAGCCAGCCCGCCTTTGATAAGCGGAGAACCGGTCATAAGAGTCTCCGTTTCAATCCCAGCCATGCGATTTTCCGCTTCGGGCCCGCGGCCTGCGAAACGGTCGGCGATTGACTGTTGGTCGCCGGCGAGGATAGTCACACCAAAGGCCTGGGCGTGGTAAACCAATTCGCGCGTGCGGGTGGAATCCTGCAAGGAAATGATGATCAGCGGCGGGTCGAGTGAAATCGATGTAAACGAACTGACCGTCATGCCATGTTGTTCGCTTCCGCGAGCGGCGGTGACCACTGTTACGCCGGAAGTCCAGGCGCGCATGGCGGCGCGCAGTTGTTCAGGGCCAAGGACAGTATCTTGTATCTTCATTATAAATATAAATCCTATTATCCACCAAATTCAAAAGTCGGCATTCCGGTGATGTTTGTTATTAACTGAAATACGCCGCCTGCTTGAGGATACTTCTTGAGGGCAGCCGCGTCCATGCCGACGCGGGCGGATGTGATGAACAGTTCGTTCATGTCCGGCCCGCCGAAGACGCAGGATGTGACGTTCAAGGCGGGGACGCCGAATTGCTCCAGCAGGACACCTTTGGGCGTCCATTGTGTGACGCGTGCGCCGCCCCACATGGCGATCCAGAGATTGCCGTCCATGTCGGAGGTCATGCCATCGGGCCAGCCAAATGTATCTGGGAATGTAATAATGACATGCGGGTTGGCGATCTGCCCGGTCTCGATATCGTAATCAAAAGCCTTGACTTCGCGCGTGGGCGTGTCGATAAAATACATGGTCTTGTAATCAGGCGACCACGTAATGCCATTCGAGATACGGACCTCTTTGAGAAGTTTTTTTATGCGTCCATCAACAGACAAGGAATATAACGAGCCGCTGGCCTCCTGTTCGTTGTGATCCATCGTCCCGGCCACGAAGCGTCCGTGCGGATCGCATTTGCCGTCGTTGAAGCGGTTGTTTGACGGTTCGCCCTTTGGAGAGGCGTACGTGACCAGTTTAGCGGTGGCCGGATCAAAGGTCCAGAAGCCGAAGCGTTGAGCCAGCATGAGGCCGCCACCTTTGCGGGGAGCCACGCATCCAACGTAATCCTCCAGTTGAATGATCGGCTTCCCATCGGCGTAGACTCGTTTTTCAAGAATATCTATCCAGTAAAGCAGTTGGGCTTTAGCGTCCCAGGCGGGGCCTTCGCCAAGTGTGGCTTTGGCATTGTAGAGAAGTTCGGGGAGCATCATAATTTATTGGCAATAACCACAAAGACACGATGTGGCACCCGGATAATTTTAGTTGGATATTTCGCTTCAAGCAGGACTTTAAGTTCGGCGTCGAATCGATTGACCTGCTCCGGCGGAAGACTGGCTCCGACACCTGCACTGGCGCGGATGCGTCCGCGCCAGGCTTCAGGTGAATAAGGAACATCGAGATCAAAAGAATAAGTATGAATATTGATGAAATTCCCTTCGCCAAGATCGCGCAGCCAGGCGGGATGAATTCCTAATCCGCCCGCAAATTTCCATTGTGGGTTATGTTCAAGGATCAATTTTTCAGTGGCATCAACAACATTGCCATTAAGTGGTATCCAATCAAAGTGGGCAATGATGATCGTGCCTTTGGGTTTGAGAATGCGCCTGGCTTCCTGCGCCGCTTTGGGACGATCGAACCAATGCCAGCATTGCCCGGCAACGACCACATCCGCGAATAAGTCAGGCAGACCCGTTTCTTCTGCTTTGGCAATGCGATATTCGATATTAATGCCTGCCTGCTTGTCAAGCTCTCTGGCCTGTTCCATCAACGCTTCAGACGGATCTATGGCGATGACTTTACATCCGCGCTTTGCAAATCCGCGTGCGATGGTCCCCGTGCCGGTGCCTAGATCGATCAGGGTTTGCCCGGTTCTGAGGACTTTTTCATCCATGATGCGGTCAAAGAATGCATCGGGAAAACCGGCGCGGTATTGAGCATAGTCTTTTGCGGTGAGGCCAAAGTCAATGCTGTTCATTTCTCTTTTACGCCTTGATGAATAGAGGGATTACCATCGTTCCAAAAAACCTTTTGGATGATGCCGGTGATCTTCCAGGTCGAATTGAATTTTTGAAGACTGAAATTATAGATGCAGTGTGTCGTATAGTTTTTCAGATTATTCTGGTCGGATCGGTAGATCACCATGGATGTTTTGCAAATGGCTTTATCCTGTTTTATCTCGATCTCGTGGTTGCCGCACAGATGATGTGTCTTGAGCTTGCTCAATGCTTCCTGTCTTAGATGGACATAATGTTTTGCGTCGATGGTCTCAGGCAGTATGCCGCGCAGGTCGGAATAATCGGTGTAGATTTTTTCTGTGAAGCATTCTTCCAGTCCCTGCCAGTCTTTGATGTCGAATGAGTTGGCGAAGCGGTGAATGACTTGTTGTATTTTTATTTCG
>JAJYOH010000084.1 GCA_021796315.1 Chloroflexota bacterium | reverse complement strand
TTTGCGGGAGCTTGCTCCCGCACTCCAAAATTAGGAGACTATTTTATGCAGGTGACCCTCAAAGTCTTTCGCTACAATCCCGAAGTCGACAAGAAGTGGCATTACGAGACATACAATCTCGATGTCGATGAAAAGGAACGCATACTCGATCTGCTTGAGTTGGTAAAGGGCCATCATGATGGCACGCTTTCGTTCCGCCGCTCGTGCGCGCACGGTGTGTGCGGCTCGGACGCGATGCGCATCAACGGGCGCAACATGCTGGCTTGCAAAACTTTGGTGCGCGATTTGGGCGACAAGATCACGGTCGAACCTTTGCTGGGTTTGAAAGTGGTCAAGGATTTGATCGTGGATATGGAACCCTTCTTCGACAATTACAAGAAGGTGTTGCCTTATTTCATCAATGAAAGCCCGCTCCCTGCGGACGGAAAAGAACGCATCCAATCGCCCGAACAGCGGGCTCGCTTCGATGAGACCACCAAGTGCATCCTGTGCGCGGCCTGTACTACTTCCTGCCCATCCTTCTGGGGCAGTGACGATTATCTTGGACCCGCCGCGCTGGTCACGGCGCACCGTTTCATCTTCGATAGCCGCGATGAGGCTGCCGCCGAGCGGATGCACATCATCAGCGAGACCAGCGGACTCGCCCGCTGTCACACTGCTTTCAACTGCACGATGGCTTGTCCGCGTGAGATTCAGATCACGAAGGCCATCGGCGAGTTGAAGATGGCGACCATCACGGGCAAAGTTAGTTAGTAGCTAAGCATGGTGACCGGCAGATAATATCGCCGGGAAAAAGTAAATGAAAAAGCCGAGGCTATTGAGCCTCGACTTTTTTTACCTATTCAGCTTATTGACACCTCCCTCAAATGGGAGTATAAGGCTCCAAATATTGTCGTAGCCAAATTCTGCTGGAGAACATTATGAAAAAAGAATTCCGAACCATTTTATTTAGCAGTGCGCTTTTGTTTGCGCTATTATTCAGCGCCGTGAATCCCGCTGCCGTTCGCGCAGATGGTGGAAGCGCTACACCCACAGATCCGCCTGTTGCGACGCAAGTGCCCGCATCCACCGACACTTCTGTCCCGTCAACACAGGCTCCTGTTGCGACTGATACATCTGTTCCGTCAACACAAGCGCCTGTTATCACTGACACTTCTGTCCCTTCGACGCAGGCTCCTGTTGCGACTGATACATCTGTTCCGTCAACACAAGCGCCCGTTGTCACTGATACTTCTGTTCCATCGACGCCGGTCGTGACCGACACCGCTCCGGCCACAACTGCTGCGCCGACGGACGCCACGCCTTCTGCAACCGATACGGCCACCGCAACCGCGACTGCCACAGCTCAGGCTTTGAATCAGGTTCCATCTGGCACACAGGTGGTTGCAGTGGACAGCAATGGAAATGTCCAGCCGCTGGCCACTCAGGCCGCCGCGAATATCGTTGCCGCCGGCGACCCGATCTGGTGTCCGAGCGGATCGCCACCGGTGGCTGGCGCAGGTGGTTGCACTACTTCCTATTCCAATCTTGATAATTTGGTTAGTTATCTTTCTTCCAATCAGCCCACTTCGAATGGGACGATTTGGATCACGTCCGGCGCGGATAGTTCCACCAGCAATATCAGCATGAATGGTGGCTCTCTCACCACCTGGGCTAATTACGCGCTGACAATCCAGGGCGGCTGGGATGGTTCCAGCGCTGGTGCGATCACTGGCACATCGGATTTCACCAACACTTACATTTCCATCGCCTTTTGGAAGAATGATCTGACCGCCAATGATCTCACCTTCAACGGCTCCGCTGGTAATAATCTCGATCTCGAAACATCAGGTAACATTCGCGTCCATCATGTGACATCGAAAAATGCTTATAACGACGGCGTTTATTTGAACAATACCTCCGGCACTGGTAAGAGTATTACCGTGGATGGTGCGAATAACTTCAGTAACAATAATAGCCATGGGGCCGGCATCGAAGCCTATTCCAATGGGGATATTAGCCTCTCGAATGTGATCGCTGATGGAAATTATGCAAATGGTGCGATCTTGGGCAATCAAGGAACCAGTTTGAATAATGTCACGCTGAGCGGAACCAATGAATTCAATACTAACGGCTCCGCCGGTATAAGTATTTACTCTTCCGGAGTTGCGACTCTCAATAACATAACTGCTGATAATAATTCAGGTAACAACGGCCTGTATATTGACAACACCTTTTTCAACACAGGTTCGGGCGTCACACTCACCGGTACAAATGAATTCAATAACAATCATGGCACCAATATTGCCATGTGGTCGACAGGAGATATAACCATCAATAACCTGTCCGCCAGTAACAGTGTCACGGGCGACGGCGCTTATATTGACACTACACACGCAACTTTTGGGGCGCCCTCGGTCACCCTGACCGGCACGAATGTTTTCGATGGGAACAACGGAAATGGCCTGTGGGTCGTAGCCAAGGGAGCCATCAGCGCCAGCAATGTCACTGCGGATAACAACAAAATTGGCGACGGTGCTTACCTCAATAATACTTCCGGTAGTGGCGGCGTTAGTATCAACAACGGCAACCTCAGCGTGAATGGCGCTACTACTACCGGACGAGGCCTAATTGCCTATTCCAATGGAGACATCACTCTCAACAATGTAATAGCGAGCGATAACGGCGGCGGCGGCGCCGAGTTGGACAATACAGCTGGAAGCGGCAATATCACTCTGTCTGGCAACAACACATTCAATGACAATGGTTTTTATCTAACGCCAGGTGTAGGTCTGTATGCAGCCTCCAATGACAACATTTCATTAAGCGGCATCACAGCACTTGGTAATGGTTATGGCGAGGAGGGAGGCGCTTTTCTGAGCACTGTTGGAGGAAGCGTATCCATTTCAAACAGCAACTTCAGCGAGAATTGCACAATTTGCGATTTAGGCGTTGGATTCGGATTCGCTGTATTTTCAATAGGAAGTGGCGATATCACTTTACAAGGTGTTACAGCTGACAACAATGGTAATGACCCCGCAAATGGTTATACAGGTTCTGCGGCTGCTGTAGGTGCGTGGATTATTAATAATGGCGGCAACGTATTTGTCGCAAATAGCGATTTCAGTGGAAATTGTGCTCTTGGTGATTGTTCCGGTGGAGGAATTGAAATACAGGATTTAGGAACAGGAGGTACTGTTTCCTTTGACCATGTCACTGCAAACGGAAATGGTACTTCCAACAGTGGCGGTGCTTTCATTTCTACGAGTAATAATATTGATATTACTTGCAGCACCTTCAACAACAATTCCGGTATTGGACTCCAGGCAGACATACCTTACGGAAACACGATTACCTTGAACGGTGTAACCCTCAACGGCAATACATCGGGTGCGACAAATATCACTGGCGGCGGTACGCTGGTCACTAACTCAGCCAACTGCGGTTCGGGCGGGAGCAAACCGGCAGTGGGCGGCCTGCCGCTTAACATCATCCACGTGACCGGCGGTGAATCCGAAGCGCTGGACTGCACCAACTTCATTGGCACCGAATTAATCTTGCAGGATAAAGACCACGTCATCCTGCCCTGCCCGATCGGCACCAACGCCACCCTGACCGGCATGTCCAGCGACAAATTGCCCGGGGCTCTGGATAGCAAGTTCACCTTCGTTTCCGGCTTGGACATGGAAGTCACACCTTCCCTGACAGGCTCCATCACCGTCAGCTTCGAGATGCCGTCCGGCAAGCAGGATGCGAACTTCACCATCCTGCACTGGGACGGCTCCAAGTGGGTGGATGTGGGCGGTTCGAAAACAGCCGATGGTTTCTTCCAAACGCAAACAGACCTGGCCGGTGTCTTCGTGCTCGTGAGCAAGTAACTCCGTTTTATATGCAATTTGAGGGACGGTGCATTACTGGCCGTCCTTCTCTTTTTTCCACAAGGATTGTTATGAAAAAAGCAGCTCTTCTTTTGATCGTGTTTGGCGCATTTTTGTTCCTGTCTGCCTGCGGCAACCCGCAATCCGCCACTGCCACTGCCACTACTCTGCCTTCCGTAACGCCGATCCCTGATCTATGCAGCCCCAGCAACCGGCCGGGCGAGGTAAAGAAAGTCAACGATTTGATGCGCCAGTTTGACGATTATGCCGCGCTGGCTTCCAATACGCCGCAGTCGCAACTCGTACAGGTCATACCTGCCATGCAGGCCATTCATCGCGCCGCACAGGATCAGCCCACCCCGGGCTGTCTGCAACAGTTGAAGAAATTTCAATTGCAATACATGGATACTTCGATCCAGACCCTGTTGGCGTTTGAATCAAAGGCGAACACCGCCATACTTAATGCGGGTGTGGCGCAGGCCAAGCAATATCACAACCAATACACTCTTGAGCTTGCCAGTCTGCTTGGCATCACTATCGTTGCTCCACCCAGTACCACGCCTGGAGCACAGGTGGCCCCCACGGCAGCCGGAACGACTCCTGCCCCAACAACTTTTACAGTTGTCAACTCCGGGCCGAATCCGGTCAATTTGCATGTTTCCGCCTCGCTGACCTCCCAGACGGTTGGCACACTGGATGCGGGGAAATCGGCAGTTGCCATCGGTAAGTCGGCAACCGGCGAATGGATCTTGATCCAGGTTCCGGAACAACCCACACAGACTTTATGGGTCTATACTACGTTGGTAAAGTTTTCCAGCGGCGATCTTGGTTCTTTGCCGGTGGCCACGCCAACACCCTGAACAGCATAAGAAAATGGTAATTGGAAAGTAGTGAGTAGACAGGCCGCGCCCAAGTGACGCGGCCTGTTGATTTATATGATGCAAGTTTGTATAATCCTTTTTGTCTTTGGCCGCCTAACGTCCTAATTGATTTAGACGATTAGACGGAACACGCTGTCCATAGTCGATTATACGGACGGTTGCTGCATAAACCCTGGTTTGGCGCTTAAGTTATAATCATCACAACACATTCTATTCGTTTGGAGGAAAAATGACTACCCAGTTAAAACTCGTCGTGTCAGTAAAGCAAATAAGTTATTCTGGCGGGAACATTGGAAATGATTTGACGTTTGGCTTTGATGTAGACGGCAAATACGTATTCCTCGACCAGCCAATCAATGCGGGAAAAACACAGGTTGTCAACAAGATTCTGTGGAAATCCCCAGCAAAGGAAGGTGGCAAAGTTACACTTCCCATCAGTGTCGTTGTAACAGAAGAAGATCTGATATGGTCTGATACTGGACAAGGGCAAACTACTTTTTCGTTTGAAGTAACAAAATCAGGGGTGAAAACTCACTCATTTCAGGTGGACGTAAAAGAGGGCAAGAAAACAGCCACTTTTTCTTTCTTGATTGAGGCGGCAATTAAGGATTTTGATTACTCACGGTTTGACCAAGCACTTCCGTATATGTACCAAGAATTAACCGTGAATGCCCAGAGTAAGGATGTGCAATCCATAAAGGACGCTCTTTCCAAAGGGAACACTCTTTTAGCCCGTACTTTATGGTTTAGTCTCGTCCGCTCTGGCGCGAAATGGGATCATAAACCAAAGTTAGAGAAGAAATTAGGTTTAAAAACGCCTCCTGATTACTACTTTCCAATACGAGATGATACTGAACACGAATGGTATTACGATATTTGGTCAAATATTCACTACGGATTTGTGGGCAGAGCAGCAGGCTTTACTGCTCAAACGCTCCAAGACTATGCGGCATCTGGTTTGCCTGGGGCTGGGAAAAATGACGATGGTGATGTTTTAAGCGTCCAAATAGGCATTGATTTGTGGGATGAATATCAATTGACGTTAACACAGGAACAATTACATGAAGCGATAGTGTCTCACCTGCAAGATTATTTGGATATTCAACAGGCGAATCCCGATATCGCAGTTATCATTGATTGGGTAGATGGTAATTTGCGATGACGCGAAAATCTATTGCATTTTTATTTGTCGTGCCACTAACCATATTCTTTGCTCATTTCACAACGCGCTATATGCAGTATTTTGACATCGGCATAAACGATTCTACACGCTTTATGGATATTTATTGGCTTAGAACGCCGATAGCCATAGTCACGCAGGTTGTCGCCGTACTCTTGGGAAATAAATTTATTGGCGATATTCGATGGCGCACAATAGTTAATTTAGCGATGATGTTTGCTGCTATCTGTTTGGTGTTTTTTGGCTTTGCGCTTTTTGATACTGGTGTCGTGAGAGAAGACGGTTTTTTCAGGTTTTTAGGTTATTACTTCTTCAACTTACAACCTGGGCAAATTCCAAAAGGCACTTGATAAAATGCGCCCAACACAGCGTGCAGCCGACAAGCGGGATTCGCCGCGTTTTACAAGCATTTTTCCCTGGACAGTCCGCCAGGACAGGCTGGCTTCGAGTTTTCTCTGCCCCCAAAGATGAAATAAATTCCGAGAACGATCATTTGGAGATGAAGATGAATATTGCCTTGTGGATCATCCAAATCATTCTGGGGATGAAGTTGGTCGCTGTTTCCTACACACATGGCCTTCGGCAATCCCAACCGACGATGCAGGCAGCGATTCGAAAGCAGGGCAGGTTTTCCAAGCCATTACTCCATATCATTGCAGTCTGCACTTTCCTTGGAACCATCGGATTAATTCTGCCGGGCGTTTTGGGGTCATCGACCTGGATAACACCAGTAGCTGCCGCGGTCTTGTCCATCATGCTGCTGATTTCAATCTTCTTTCATCTCAAGTGCCGCGAAAACCCCATGATCTTTGTTAGCGTTATTCTTTCTGCCCTGGCTGCATTTGTCGCCTATGGACGCTGGGTACTTGCTCCTTTGTAGGCAAGTAACAATGAATTATCAAGCAATCGCCGTCAGCCCCAACAACCTCGTTGGGGCTGGTTTTTTTGCCTGAATCCACCCATCCTTCGCTCTTGATCCGTATTGTCTATATGGCGGCTATATGGTGCTTACATACCCAGTCCGCTCGTCCTTCGCTCATCACTCGGATTCGCGCTTCAAATCCTAATCGCAGGAACTCAGTGCATCATCAGCCTCCGAAGTATAATCAGGCCATCGTCCTCACAAACCAAAGGAGACTTTATGGGTTTCAACATTGTCCGTTACTCTCAACAAGATCCGCAATGGAAGAATAACAAGATCGGCGGCGGCCCTGATACCATCGGCTATGTCGGTTGTGCATTGACCTGCCTCTCGATGTACATCAGTGGCTGGGGCTATACCGAAACTCCCGCCTCGCTCAATACCAAGCTCACCGCCCGTGGCGGCTTCATCGATGAATCCATTGTGTGGGGCGCTGTTACTGGTATTTATCCGCAAGTCAAAAGCACCGGCCTTACCCTTTGCACCAACAGCGATGCGCCGCTTTCGCAGATCGACGCTTCGCTCGCCGCTGGAAACCCCGTCATCGTCGAAGTGGATTACAGCCCCGCCGCCGGACTTCAAACACATTGGGTGGTCTTATTAAGTAAGCAGGGTAACGACTATGTGATGCAAGACCCATATCCCAACCCGCCGGAAACAAATCAAGTTATGCTCATGTCTCGCTTTAGTCAGGGACTTCCTCTTCAGCGCGCCATCAAAGCTGTTGCCTGGTATCAGGCGGCAGGAAGCGGAACGTCCACGCCTCCCCCCACGCCGGGAACGACTCCCGCTACGACACCGGCTACTACACCGGCTACTACGCCGGCAACGACTCCATCCATGCCTGCGCCTGTCACAACTGATCTTGTTTTACAGGTGGTCGCGGCGGCTACTGCTGGAATCAAATTGCACTTGCAGGCTTCATCAACTTCACCTGCCAACTTCGCTGAGATGCCCGGCACACAATTGAATGTCATCGAAGATAAGAACAGTGCGCTTGCAAAACTCGGTGTGAACAACCAGTGGATCTATGTCCGCGACCCGCAGGGACAGCAAGGTTATGTGGCGGCCTGGTTCGTGGAAAAGTCAACTGTCGCCGCACCCGCTTCCGGGTCCACGCCTGTTGCGACGCCTGCATCCACACCCTCAACTCCAACTCCATCCACGCCGACTCCGTCAACGACTCCTGCGACTATTCCTGCGTCTCAGCCGCAAAGATTTCAAGTTATGGTTTCGCAGAGCGTCGGTTCAAGCGGAGTGCGTTTGCGAAAAGCGCCTTCACTTGGCGGGGCGTTGGTTGCGGTTGAGAAGGCCGGTTCATCTCTGACTGTGATCGAGCCGGTCAATACGGCCACTGCCAAGGTGGGCAAGTCCGGACAGTGGATCAATGTGCGTGACTCAAATGGATTGATCGGCTACGTTGCCGCGGATTACGTTCAATTAAAATCATGACCCGATCTTCACGAATTGCACTTGGCATCTGGGCCGCGATCACTTTGATGGTCGCGGCCAGTGTCCTGGCTATTTATCTTTGGCAGGGGACAGCAGGGCTTAACCTTTTTATCCAGCATTGGCCGTTGACCGACCTCCCGACCGCATTGGCATCCGTGACGTTGACATGGCTTTTGGCTGGCTTGTTTCTTTATCTTTTACAAGCGGGGCGTATCACAAAATCGAATGTCCTGGCTGTCTCCGGATTCTTCATTGTCTGCTGGACGTATCTAAACTTTTTGCGCGAGCATTTTAGGTACGGCGATTACACCTATTATCTCGAAGCGGCCACTGCGCTTTTCAATCATCAGCATTTGCCCGACACTTATTTTTATCCGCCGTTTTGGGCGACGTTGCTGCAATATATCGCGCCGCTTGGCGATGAGCCGTTCCTGCTCGTGTTGTGGCTGTTGAATTTCTTTTCGCTGATGGCCTTTTTTGTTTTATTGTTGCGAGTGTTGGAACGCTATGGTTTTTCTCCCCGTTTAGCCGCGTTGACAACCACACTCTTTATGCTCGTCAACACGCCTCTCCTGAGGACGCTCGATTATGTACAGGTTAATATCCACACGCTGAACTTTATTTTCCTGAGCCTTCTGCTTTATCCCAAACGTCCATTCCTTTCGGCGTTGATGATGGCTATTGCTGTTCACCTCAAGAGTTCTCCCGCCGTTTTGGCGCTGGCTTTTTTGTCGGAAAAAGATTGGCGTTGGTTGGCCTGGTTTGGATTGAATGTCGTTCTCATTGGCCTGATCACGGTGGCAACCAATGGCGTCACGCCTTTCTTTGATTATCTTCAGAACATCCAATGGCTTGCAGTTTCAAAAGACGCAATTTTTCATGATACGTCATTCGATTCGTTCCTGCGTTTCATCGGGCCTTACTTGCATTTGAGTTCGTCTGCCATTCACTTGTTGATCTATGCCGCCAAAGCTTTGCTGGGCGCTGCCACGCTTTTCGTGATGGCGCAATGTGTTCGCGCCCAAACCTTCTTCCAGTCCGAAGAACGTGGCGCACGTCTGCTGAATGCCATGCCTCCGCTTTTTGTTTTGATGACCCTCGCTTCGCCCATCGTCTGGGAGCATCACGGAATTTTCACTGCACTGGCATTTTTGCTGATGCTCAAAAAGATCGAAGCGCCCTCCGAGTGGATGTGGTTTGGTTTTGCCTATTTCCTCGAGTTCATTTTGCCGACCTTTGACTTTTTCCCCTGGTCGTATGGCCGCCTTGTCGCGCCGTTGATTGGGTTGTGGTTGATGTGGTCAACCTCGAAACATGCAGAGCCATCTTCCATATTTTCCAAATGGAATTCTTTTTTCCAAAACGGCTTTCTAACTCTTCAGACTTCAGAATAGAATTGCGTTCATACCTCGATATAGGGCTTTAAACCACAGACCAACAATTTTCAAAAGCGCCTTTTCAATCTTTGTTTATCTCTGTTTATCTCCGGTTAAATTCATGGACAATACCCTCATCTTGAAATTAATTCTCACCCCAATGTTGATCGGCGGCGCGAGCCTCGCCGGACGAAAATGGGGACACGCGGTCAGTGGTTGGGTCGTGGCTTTGCCGCTCACATCCGGGCCGGTGGTTTTCTTCATCGCCATCAGTCACGGGGCGGCTTTTGGGTTGGTCACATCTTTGGGGATTTTAAGCGGCGGCATTTCGTTGGCGGTTTTCAGCTTGAGTTATGCCTGGCTAGCCGTTTTTCAGAAATGGCCGGTCACGCTTTTTGTCAGCACAGCGCTGTTTCTAATTTCAACTTTTATATTGAAGTCCGTTTTCATTCCGCTCTGGCCGTTGTTCTTCCTGATCGCCCTAACCTTTGCGCTGACCTTGCGCCTCATGCCTCGACCTGTGGCGGGCGCGGCGCTTCCCGTTTCCATTCCACGCTGGGACCTTCCGGCACGCGTAATCATCACCACGGTCTTTGTTTTGCTTCTGACAGAACTTGCGCCTTTTATGGGCGCGCGCCTCGCTGGTTTGCTGTCCACGCTGCCGATCATGACCGCCACCCTGACAGCTTTCGCACATCATCAGCAGGGTCACGCATCAGCAAACGAAGTGCTGCGCGGCCTCGTCATGGGATTATTTTCTTTTGCCGGTTTTTACCTGGTTCTATCTTTACTTTTGCCGGTCGGGATTACGATTGCCTTCATCGCCGCAATCCTGACAGCTCTTATTCTTCAAGGGATTTCGTTGTGGGTAATTCAAAACAGGAAGCCTGTTTATCAAGGTTAACGAGTTCTAGGTAAGCGGCTGTGAAAGAGGTTCCTGCGGCACGGAACGCAAATCGATTTCGATGGCCGATAGCAGGAATTGGATTCCGAGCAGCACAGATAGCGTCGGCAGGATGACCGTCCCCGTTGGTGCGGCGACGCCGCGTTGGGCATATTGAATCCATTTGACGCTTCCAAAGATCAGACCAAATAATAAAAGCGGCAGGCCGGTGAAAATATAAATGCTTGCCATTGAAAAGTCATAGATGAAACTTTTGAGCAGTATACGCCGCAGGAGCGTACTGAATAATTTGAAGGGGAATTCAAACAGCACACGATGAATGACCAGGCTGGATACCTCGCCTTTATAGCGTGCAGGCATGGGAACATCCTTCACAACCGCGCCGAGTAGATATAGATTTGCCAGCATGGAAGTTTCGAAATAATAAGTGTGATCGATCTTATCGAGCGGCAGTTGCGCCAGCGTCTCGGCGCGGATGGCGACGAAGCCGTTGGTGGGGTCGAACAGATTCCAGTAACCGGTGGCAGCTTTGGAAAGGAAACCCAGCCCCATATTGCCGATACGCCGGATGAGCGGCATTTGCTGGAGCGCGGTAAAGTCTCGGAAACGGTTGCCTTTGGCGTAATCCGCTTTACCTTGAATGAGCGGCATTAACAGGTCGGGGAAACGGCTGACATCCATCTGGCCGTCGCCGTCGATTTTGACGATGATCTGCGCGCCGAGTTCGAGCGCTTTGCGGAAACCGCTGACCAATGCGCCGCCCACGCCCTGGTTGCGCTCGTGCCGAATCAGGACGAGGCGGCGGTCGCGTTTAGCGAGAGCCGCTACCAGGTCCGAGGTGTGATCCGGCGAAGCGTCATCCACCACAATGATATTTGTGACGTAGGTCGGCAGTCCGTGCAGGACAGATTCGATCTCATTTTCCACACGAAAAGCAGGGATCACAGCCGCAATGCGATAATTTTGGAAATTGATGTGCTCAGCCATTTTGCAGTGCAATTGTAATCTACCTGTATACGGACTACGGGAGCTTTTTGCGTTAGAATTATTCAGGTTCAAATACGGCAACTCGAGGGTCTTCCTTAGTTGTGGTTCGTTGAGAGTATCTAAAAAATATTAGGATATACCAGGTATATATGATGTCTTCCGGGGAACGGATTCTCATCGTCGAAAGTGATCCCGACATCAGTGATTTGATTGCCCGACAGGCTCTCAAACCGCTTGGATATGATGTAAATGTCGTTGGCGAAGCTGCTTCGGCAATAAAACAGGCAGTTCAGACTCCTCCTGATCTGATCATTGCAAATTTAAACCTGCCCGGTTTAAGCGGTAAGGATCTGTTGGCGGCATTGACATCACAGGGTATTAAGGCGCCGCTGGTTATTGTGGCCGAAAAGGGACAGGAACAAAGCGTTATTCAGGCTTTCAGGCTCGGCGCAGTTGATGTGATTTTCTGGCCATCGCGGGATGTGGAAATTGTGAGCGTGATCGAACGCTCACTCCAACAAACACGCGAAACTCGCGCCCGCCTCCAACTCGATCAGCAGCTTCAAACTACCAACCAGGAACTTCAACGCAAACTGCGCGAATTGACAACCATCCTTTCAATCGGTAAAGCTGTCATTTCCATCACCGACCAGCGGCAACTTTTTGGCCGGATCCTCGAAGGCGCATTGCAAGTCTCGGAAGCGGACATGAGTTGGTTGATGTTGCGCGACGATAAAACCAGGAACTATCTTTTAACAGCGTCCCGCAATCTGCCCGACGGTTGGGCGAGAAAACTCAACCAACCTTTGGATGACGGCCTCAGTTCATTGGTGGCTTTTTCTGGCGAATCTTTAACCATCAATGGCGCACCGCTTGAAAAATTCAAAGTAGCCACCCTGGGAAAATCTGCGGCGGTTGTGCCGCTCAAAGTCCAGAATGAAGTGATCGGTTTATTGCTCGTTGTCCGCAGAGCGGATCGTGAGATCGATAAATCGGTGCAAAGTCTGCTGGAGGCAGTGGCCGATTTTGCGGCCATCTCACTGGTCAATTCGCGCCTGTTCCGAACCATCGAGCAAACTGCCGAGGCTGCGCGCATCAATGAAAAAACGCGCAATGCCATGCTCGAGGCTTTGCGCGAGTCTATTCACGAAGAAATGCAGGTTTCGATGTATCCGCTTGATGCTTTGATTTCCGGCGCGCCTGGTCCTTTGAATGGCGCGCAGAAGCAAGCTTTGAATACCATTCAAAGTTCTTTGCAAAGGCTTTCGCGGGCTGCCGAAAAAACCATCCCGCCTTACGCGGGGAAGGCCAGATAAGTTTTCATGGCAGACCGTGAACTAATCCTTCTCGCTTTGGATGAGTCGCAAACGCTTCATTTGATGGAGCGCGCTTTGCAGGCTGTTGATTATGATGTGGCTATCGTCCATGATTATGACGGTCTTGTAAAAGCGCTTGACGAGTCGTCCCCGGGACTTTTGTTGATCGGCGAAACATTCGATGCCAGGAACGGCGTTGAAACCGCGGCCGCGCAGTTGGACCGTTTTCCCACGCTCCCCATTTTATTGTTCGCAGACAAGGATACAACCGGATTGGCAAAAGCAGTATTGGCTGCTGGGGTAAGCGGATACCTTTACCCGCCTCTTAAAATGGACGACATAGTGGCCGCCGTTAAACAAGCTTTGGCGCGTGCCCGACGCCTCGGTGACTGGATTCGCCGCGAGGTCAGGAAGACGACCACATCCCTCGAAAAGCGCGCTTCCATTTCCGAAGCCGAGCAGGCGCGCTTGGAATCCATCATCACGAATATTGAAGATGGTGTCATTGTTCTCGACGATAATTTGAATATTTTGCTTGCCAATCGGGTGGCTCGTGAAGCTTTTGCACTTGGCGATGGTAACTTTGGCAATAAGCCGGTTGCAGAAATAATCTCGCATGCCGACTTGCGAGCGATGTTGGCCAAATCTGCCGAGGGTGCGGTTAAATATTATGAGATTAATTTCGATGATGGCCGCGTGTTCAACGCCCAACATACGGTCATCCCAAAAATTGGTTCGGCCATCACAATGCAGGATATAACTTATCTTAAACGGCTTGATCAGATGAAGAACGATTTTGTTCATACTGTGTCGCATGATTTGCGTTCCCCGCTGACAGCTGTGTTGGGTTACGCGGAACTGGTCGAACGTGTGGGGCCGCTGACAGATCAACAGAAGGAATTTTTGCATCGCGTTCAGGGGAGCGTCCAGAACATCACCACATTGGTTAATGATCTACTTGACCTGGGCCGGCTTGAATCTGGCTTTGACACGCGACGCGAAACCGTCCAATTGGAAAATGTCTTGCAATACTCGTTAGGTTTGCTCGACGCTTTAGTCCAAAAGAAGAATATCCGCCTTAAACAGGATATAGCGCCTCAATTACCCGCCTTGCGCGCCAACCCAATTCGTCTCCGCCAGATGATCGATAACCTGATTGGCAATGCCATCAAATATGCCCCCGAAGGCGGTGAAATCAACGTGCAGATCAGCACGACAGGGGATCAGGTGATATTGAAAGTGACAGATGATGGCCCCGGCATTCCACGTGAAGAACAAAGCCACATTTTCGAGAAATTTTATCGCGGCAGTAATGTGGCAGAGACGAGGGGAACCGGCCTTGGGCTTGCCATCGTAAAATCCATTGTAGATAGTCATCATGGCCGTGTATGGGTCGAGTCAACGCTGGGACGCGGTGCATCGTTCTGTGTTGTTCTGCCGGCAGCGGAGTCGTAAGAGCAGATTGGCGCATCGCATATTTTATTTACCGCCCTGCCATAATAATTGGCAGGGCGGTAGTGTTAAAAACATGCCTCCGCCGGGAAGGAGACCCAGCGGAGGCTTTCGCCAAAGGAGGAGACAGTGAGGAGCATCTTGGAGGTGTCTTTATTCCGTCTCCGCCTTCATAATACAGCATGGGCAAAAATAAAGGCATTATCAAATGTCACGAGTAGATGGTGATAATATTCACAAGATGATTTAGGATTGTATCGGGTTTGAGTTTTGTACTTGGTTATGGCAATTTTTCATACTTTCCCTAATCAATACCTTCGCCAAAATTAGACGAATGAAATAGGGCTAATCGAGTAAAGTTGTGTCTCTCACAACCCAACCTACTCGGAAAAGCCCATGACAGAGATTTTAGCACTTTTACAAGCCATTGCGCCT
>JAJYOH010000581.1 GCA_021796315.1 Chloroflexota bacterium | reverse complement strand
GCCACAGCGCGTTGTTGCGCAAAGCGGTGAGCATGGCCGGGTCCGTAAGCGCATAGCGATAATTCTCGAAGACGCCCCAGCAAGGTTGGTTTGGGATACAGGTTGTGGCGGCAGAGTGTGTGCTGGTCTCGTCCAGAAGGCTTAAGCGAATGGTGCCGATGGTAGGATAGACAATGAAAACGAGCATGATGATAAGCGCTGGAGCCAAATACAACCACGGCGCCCAACGCCCCTGCTTCATAATTTTTGGAACCATTGCTCCTCCTGTAATCTCGCGCGAGGTGTAAGCAGGCTGGAGCATGCAAATGCATGCTCCAGCTTATGTGGCCTAAATGATTATTTTACTGTTTGGGCTTGAGCAGCCGCAATGGTGTCAAGCGTGGTCTTGATATCAGCGCCTTGGACAACATCAACAACGCCTTTGAACTCGGCTGTGGAGAATGGATCGCCGAGAGCATCACCAATATCGAAGGTGAAAGCGGGGGCATTGGCCAGCATATCACTTAGCTTGCTAAGCTGAGGATCATAGTATTGGCCTGATGCTGCCTTGTTCGGTGAAATGCCAAAGCCAGCCTTGGCCCAGTTCTGTCCGCCGGTCGTACCAGTGACATAAGCAACTACAGCCTGGGCAGCCGGTGAGCTGCTGAAAGCATACATGAAGTCAGCGCTGCCTTGCACGCCCTGAACTCCAGGGAATTCGAAGAAATCGTAGTCCGTGGGGTATTTCAGGTTTGGATATTGTGCGGCGATGGCACCACCAGCGAAGCCGGAGATTTTGACCATCATGGCTTTCGGCGGATTCGAGAAAACGTCGTAGATGGCATTCAAGAACGGTGTATTGACTGTGCCCGTAGCGCCGCCCGGGGTGTATTTGGGATCCGAAGCCCACTTGTAGTAAGTCTGATATGCAGCGAGGACTGCCGGGTCATTATATGGAACTGTTCCAGCAATAATCCCGTTAACGAAATCCGGGCCCTTGCTGACCAGCAGCAGATCCTGGATGAAGTCCGTTCCTGCCCAACCGTTGCCGGCACCGCCGTTGTTATTGCCCATACTCCACGGTACATTGCCATCAGCAACCATTTTGTCAACCAGGGCCTGTAGATCGGCGAAAGTTTTTGGAACCGTATAGCCAAAGGCCTGGAACTGAGTCGGGCTGTACCAAATGATGGACTTCATGTCGGCCTTTGCCGGGATAGCCACCCACTTGCCGTTGACAGTGCCCATGGTAACCCAGTAGGCAGGATAGTTATCTT
This sequence comes from Chloroflexota bacterium, assembly GCA_021796315.1. The sequence goes on along the minus strand of JAJYOH010000581.1, from coordinate 2,271 downwards.
TATTGCCGCCAACAGTATCGAGTGCGACCAGCTTGTCAGCGTAAAGTTTCGTGGGTGACAGGCTGGGCCAGAACAAAATGTCAGGCGGTGTACTCTTGACCATCGTATCCAGCACAGCGGGATCACGCGTTGACTGGGCGTTGATCTTGATGCCACAGGCATCCACCAATGGTTTAATCAGGGAATTGAAACTGGCCTCCTCCGACCCGGACCATTGATAGACAATAGTGACCTGGTCGCCAGACTTTGCGCCTTTGCAGTCAATACCAGTCGTAGTATATGGCACAGCAGTTGGAGCTACGGTTGCGGTTGGGCCTGCAGTCGCGGCGGGAGCTTGTGTGGCCGGTGCCTGTGTTGCCGGGGCTTGAGTTGGCGCAGGCGGCTGCGTCGCCGGGGCTGCGGTGGGGGTTGCTGGGGCGCACGAAGCCAGGAATAACGCAGCAAGCAATGCGAGGCCAAGTATCTTGCTAAACTTATTCATCTTTCTTCTCCTTTTGAGGATTATCAGAGTCGGGAGTTCATGTAGCGCAGGTCAAAAAGATTAAGGCAGATCACCTCCTTTCGTTATTAACACGTGTTACCTTGTGGGTGTAAAAAAGCATCTTAAGCATGTGTCAAATTTCTAACGGTCGACTCACGCACAATGAGTTCCGTTTCCATCAGGACCTCGTTGCTATCGAGGTTCTTTCCCTGGATCAGCTGGATCACTCTTTCAGCGGCAGCCAATCCCAATCCGAATGCGGGAAGACGGATGGTGGTCAGCGGCGGATCAAAATATTCGGCCAAAGGAATGTCATCGAAGCCAACCATCGCTACATCATCCGGGAGCTGCAGCCCAGCGCGGCGGACTGCAAGGATGGCCCCCATCGCGACCACATCACTGGCAATGAAAACTGCCGTTGGGCGAGGAGATGCGTTCAGCAGTTCGCTCATGGCTTGATAGCCGCTGGCCGGGGTGTAATTCCCCTCTTTGATTAAACGGGGATCCGCTTTCAGGTCCGCGTTGCGAAGCGCCTGCAGATATCCATCCCGGCGCTGTTGCGAAGAAGTGTATGAAAGCGGCGCGTTCGTGATCATCGCGATTCGCTGGTGTCCCATTTCAATAAGATGATTTACAGCGATCTGCGCGCCGCTGGCCGCGTTGACATCCACAAACGGAAGGTTGCTGTCCGGCAACTGACCAAGCAGCATGACCGGCACGCCTTCGCGGTGAAGCCGGACAATTTCCTCGTCATCTTGCATTGGACCAGAGAGGATAATGCCGTCCACATGATTCTCACGAATCAGCCGGGCATAACCGTTTTTGTCCTTCGGATCAACCTGCGTAAGCAGAACGTGAAATCCGAGCTGCATGGCCGCTTGTTCCACGCCTAAAATCACGCGCGGCAGAAAGGCATCCGCGAAAACCTGTTCAGGCGATTGATGCAATACGAGGCCAAGCGTATCCGATTTCCCGCTGACAAGTTTTCGCCCTGCTGCATTGGGATGGTAGTTCAGCTTTTTGGCAGCCTTCAAAACACGCTGGCGCGTGGCTTTGCTGATACTGACGCCCTCGTTTTGGTTCAGCACAAAGGAGACGGTTGTTCGAGAGACGCCAGCCAACTTTGCAACATCGCGGCTGGTGGAGCGTTTGGCGGGTGACATTTTTCGGGGCTATTTTACTAACACGTGTTAGTAAAAACAGTATAGGGAATTTGGATGCATTTGTCAAGTAGGAATTTTTTCGGGATCAGGTAATGTCAGACAAATTTTTCCGGTTGGGTCTTGTCTTACGTTCAAGAACAGATAAAATGAAAGCAACGCAAGGAATTGGCCATGAAAGCTTTTCTATTCTCATGCATTGTGTTGATAATGACTCTCTCCGGATGCTCCGGCTGGGCGGTCGAACCCTTGCCATACACCCCGCCTCCGACACCTTTTCTAACGCCGACAGCATTCCCCAACTCGCCCACACCTGTCGTTCTGCCCCCGCCGATTACTGCGACCGTTCTTGCTTCAGCAACCAATACGCAAATCACGCCGACTCAGTCAACCGGAACGCCGACGCTAACTCCTTCTCCCACTCTTACGTCCACTCTCACCGCGGCAGCCGCAACAGCCACCGTTACAAACACAATCACACCGACGCCAATTGCGACGATCACAATTCCAAGCGCGCTGCCGCCTTCCGCGCAGGTAAACACCACGATTCTTTCCTGCAACACAAGCTTTGATATTCTTCATGGCATGGGCGAAGTGACCAATGCTTATGTGACAGTTGCGAACATCGGC
>JAJYOH010000580.1 GCA_021796315.1 Chloroflexota bacterium | reverse complement strand
CCACGCGTCCGCTCTTCCCGACGTGCGGGTGTGCGTTGCGGGCTGACGGAGCGCCGTGCGTGGCCCAGCGTGTGTGACCAATCCCGGGCGCGCCGTTGATCGGCGACTTTCCAACGAGATCGATCAATTGGGACAACTTGCCCGCATCTTTCCGGACTTCGAGCCGGCCGCCGCTAACGATAGCCAGCCCAGCCGAGTCGTAGCCGCGGTATTCCAGCCTTTTCAGGCCATTGAGGATGATCGGCGTCGCATCACGCGGCCCGATATATCCGACGATTCCACACATGGGGGATCCTCCAGTTTTATAGTGGTCATGTGCCAAGTGCCATGGGTCAGGCACTTGATACCTGATACCGAAATACTTGGCACTTCAAATTTGCCATTCTCCACAGTTTTATGTTTTCCGTTACCGGAAAATATTGTTATGGAGTTCATATCCTGGAGGGAAAGGTAGATCGGGTGATGGTTCACCCGGAGGGCTTCCGCTGATCTGTCGATTTTTTCAACCGTAGTGGTCGATTAGCTCCATCCCGTGATGGAGAACCCTCATCCTCGTCACCCTTCAAAACTTGAAGGGCCATGCGCTGTCTTTCCCGATAGATTTTTCGTGCCACCTCCTAAATGGAATTTCATGCGGACGCAATTATAACTTATTTAGATGCAGAACTTTTGGCCATTAATCCCAGCTGCTGCCTTCAAATTCCGGATGCAAATTTCTCGAAAACCTTCACCGCAAAGCCGCAGAGACGCCAAGTTTCTTGTTGCTTCTTCGCAAAGGACATCGGGATGAGTGGCGAACATACTGCGCCTGTTGCATTTATTCCTTAGCGGGTCGAATACCCCGCCATTTGTGGTGAGAAAATCTTCCGCTTGATTTGCAGGCGCAGATAGTTGTAATTATGAGGATTACCCTTTGCAATCATCATCAGCGCAACCATTCTCCGCGCCCGCAGCTCTATCCAGGGACTCTTTGCCTTCGTTGATGGAAAAATAGATCAACCCAATCGCGCCGAGACTGTCGGTGAAACCAAAGCCTGTAAATTGATAGATCAAACTGGCAGCAAGCAAAACCGCTGACATGTAAATACAGACCATCGTGCAATTTGCATCCGCCAGAATGGGCGCAGAATTCAACCTGAGTCCAACTTTGCGTTTGCCCGTCACCAGCGCCCACATGATTGCGATGGAGATCAGCGAAATGATCGTGCCGCTCAAAGTCGTGGTCGGTTTGTGGCCTGTGAACAAATTGTAGATGACGGTGAGCAGCAATCCCATGGCGAGCAGATAGAATCCCCAGCCCGTGATACGCAGGGCGGTTCGCTCAAATCCTCCGCGCGGCGTATCAGGGTGCTGGCGAATCCGAATGACCATTGCCAGAATGCCAATGCCTGACATGACTTCAATAAAGCTGTCTACGCCGAAGCCGAACAGGGTCAGCGCCTCATCGTGCGCGCCGAAGTAGACCGAGACCAGTCCTTCGAGCAGGTTGTAGGCGATGGTGAAGATCGCGAGCCACAGGGCGTAATCATAAAAACGGTTTTGCTCAGATTTCTGCGTGAAGACGCTCATCATATCTCCAGACTTTTCGACATCATGGCAATGATTAAACGATCAGAGTTGCTTGGCAATATCAATCGTTCGTAGACTCTATTAAGTTGTCAGGGATTGTTGATTGGGCTGTGGTTTCCAGTGCAAGAGTAAAAGACATAACCCAAGCGTTAGAATAGTCGTGGCGATGCTCAATAAATCCTTGCGCGTACCAGCCTGTACTAGAAGCGCCATAAGAGTAAACAAATCCAGAGCGATCAGGAAAACGAAAGCCGGAATGTAGGATTTTGTTCTTTCAGTTAATTTCGCTGCTATCCATGTGATCGGGATAATGTAAAGCAGTTGGTCGTATGACCAGAGATAAATGGTTGAAACAAATCCAAGCGGGATAATGACGTTAAACGCTTCCCAGGCTGTCAGCCGCTCTCTGTTGCGCCAGAGATAGAGTCCGCCCAATCCGAGCGCGAGGAGAGTCCCAAGTGTGCCGAAGATCCACATGCAGGATAGGTTCTGATTGCATGTCAGGTAGGCGAAACTATAAATATTGGATTGAATACCCAAAGTCCGGTCGAGGACGACTTCGCTGGCGCTGCGGAATTTGACCAGCCATAAAGGGTCACGGATAATTCCCAATAGCAATAAGAATATCCCGCCCAGGCCCATGCCAAGAATGGCCTTCCAATCGCGGCGGGCAAGAAGCCAGATCCCTGCGAGTACGAGAATAGTGACTCCCTGCGGCGGCTTTAGGATCGTCAGCGCGAGAACAGATCCCGCCAGAAAGGATTGATCTCTTTCCAGAAAAAGGATGCAGAGCAGAACCGCGCCCAAAGCCACAGGACCAATGGAGCCAACCTGTAAAGTCAAGAAGACGGGGCCAAAGAACAGCAGGAAAACCATTAAGGGCAGGAAGAGCATTCTCTGAGGCTGTTCCTGCCAATGCCGCAACAACAAGTAAATAGTGATCGCTATAATAATTTGCGAAACGATCTGCCACACAATATAAGCCTGCCCCAGAGAAAGCGATCCAAGCGGCACTGTAAAGAAGGCCAGTGGCAGGGGATAAGGGAAAATCTTGTTCGGTATCCAAGTCGCACCGAAGGCTGCATGCCCTGCCAGCCATTGGGCCTGGTTGTATGGATTTTGACCCAACCCTATCATGTGTCCCGAAAGCCAGAAGAAAAAGAAATTGGAGTTGGTGTAATCTTGATGTGTGTAATTTTGCATCGCCCAAAAATAAAACAGCGCGCCAAGCACAACGAGTGTGACGGTTGTGGATGCTATCTTGGTAATTAATGGCCGGCTATTGTTCATGATCTGACTAATGGGCGTCAGGAAAGATGCGAAGAAAAACAAGACTCGCCACGCTCTTCACATTCTTCCCTGCTGATTTATAACAATTCCTTCAACGCGGCCAGGAACAGCGTGATGTTCTCTCGCCGGCTGGAATATCCCATCAGGCCGATGCGCCAAACTTCATCCTTGAGCGCGCCGAAGCCCGCTGCAATTTCGATGTTGTACTCGTTGAGCAATCGCGCGCGGACCTTGTGCGGGTCGCATCCGGCCGGGACTTTGGCCGTGGTCAGCGGCGGAAGGCGATACTCCAGCGAAATGAATGGCGGTACGCCCATGGCTTCGAGTCCGCGCCAGAGAATTTCGGCGTTGGTGCGATAGCGGGCGAAGGCATTTTCCTGCCCCTCCTCGGCAATGACACGCAATCCTTCACGTAGAGCAAAATGTAAACTTGCCGAAGCAGTGTGATGATACCCGTGTGCGCCGCCCCAATAATTTGCATATTGTTTCAGGTCGAGATAGAACGAGCTGATTTGCGATTTACGATTTTCGATCATTGATTTGGCACGCGGGCCGACAGTGATCGGAGCAAGCCCGGACGGCGCGCCGAGATTCTTCTGCGAGCCGGAATAAGCCATATCCACACCCCACTCGTCGATCTTGACCGGGATTCCGCCCAGCGATGTGACCGTGTCGAGTACAAC
>JAJYOH010000083.1 GCA_021796315.1 Chloroflexota bacterium | reverse complement strand
GACTGCTAGCAGTAAGGGAAAGTCGTCAATCCGTTCGGATGTGATTATGGGCTCGGTGGTCATTCACCAAGCTTATCAGGAAATTCAGGATTTCAAAAATTTTTCAGCGAATGGACAGTAACTGTGTCAGGAGAGAATATATGAGTACTGAATCTTTAGCCCCCGGATGGCCTGGTATTCCACCACGCTGGACATCCAGCGCCAAGACCGGTGTTGGAACAGCCTTGAACCAGACTAGCCGCGTTTGGTTTACGCTCAGTCACGGCATTTTCGATGAAGTCTATTATCCAAGAGAAGACCAGGCCTGCATGCGGGATATGGGCCTGGTCGTCACCTCGGGAACGGATTTCTTTTCGGAAGAGAAACGCCAGACAACGCAGGTTGTTGAGGCGCTTGCCCCGGGCGTGCCCGCCTATAAACTGACCAATACCTGTCAGGATGGAAGATATCGGATCGAGAAAGAAATCTTGGCCGACCCTAAACGGGATGTGGTGTTACAGCGCACACAATTTACGGCCCTACAAGGAAAACTGGAGGACTATCACGTATATGTGGAGCTGGCTCCACATCTGGGAAATGAGGGTGCCAATAACACTGCTTGGATTGGTGAATATAAAGGCGTGCCAATGCTGTTTGCCGAACGGCAAGGCTTTGCCCTGGCGTTGGCCTGTTCTGCGCCGTGGCTTAACCGCTCCGCCGGGTTTGTCGGCGCTTCGGATGGCTGGCAGGATTTGGACCAGCATAAACAATTGACCTGGAAATACACTCGCGCCGAAAATGGCAACGTGGCGCTGACCGGCGAAGTGGATCTGCAATCAGGAGGAAGTTTTTTACTGGCAGTGGGCTTTGGAGGAAATTCCTTCGAAGCCGGTCAGCGCGCTCTGTCCAGCCTGTTGGATGGGTTCGAGAGCGCCCGCTCGGTCTATATCCATGAATGGCAAAACTGGTTGCAAACTCTGCTCCCTTTGAGTTCAAAAGACCATGATAAAGAGACGCAGGAGCTTTTTATGGTCAGCGCGGCAGCCATGCGCATCCATGAGTCAAAACGGTTTCCAGGCGCCTTGATTGCAAGTCTCTCCATCCCCTGGGGTTTTTCCAAGGGCGATGATGATCTGGGCGGCTATCATCTCTCCTGGCCGCGCGACTTGGTGGAATCTGCGGGCGGCCTCCTGGCCGCCGGGGCTCATAGCGATGCCCGCCGGGTTTTATATTACCTGCAAGTCACCCAGGAAGCGGATGGTCATTGGCCCCAGAACATGTGGCTGGATGGCAGTCCGTATTGGGGCGGCGTTCAGATGGATGAAACGGCTTTCCCGATCCTGCTGGTCGATCTGGCTTACCGGGAAAAAGCGCTGAAACCGGATGATCTCAAACGTTTATGGCCGATGGTTAAACGCGCTGCGAGCTTCCTGGTGAAAAACGGGCCGGTCACCGCGCAAGACCGTTGGGAGGAAGACCCCGGCTATTCGCCTTTCACCTTGGCGGCGGAAATTGCGGCCTTGCTGGCGGCAGCCGACCTCGCTGATCAAAATGAAGAACCGCAGATCGGCGCTTATATTCGAGAAACAGCCGATACGTGGAATTCCAACATCGAACACTGGATCTACGCAACCGACACTGACCTTGCCCATCAGACCGGCGTAGATGGTTATTATGTGCGCATCTCGTCTCCGGACGTCGCTGATGCTGCTTCACCTTCCAAGGGTTTCGTACCGATCAAGAATCGTCCGCCGGGGGATAGCGTCGAACAGGCGGCGCACATCATCAGCCCAGACGCCCTGGCGCTCGTGCGTTTTGGTCTGCGCTCGGCAGATGATCCACGCATCGTCAACACCGTCAAAGTGATCGACGCGCTGCTGAAAACCGATTTGCCTTACGGTCCTGGCTGGCATCGCTACAATGATGATGGCTATGGTGAGCATAATGACGGCGGTCCTTTCGATGGCACGGGTGTGGGTCGCGTTTGGCCCCTGCTGGCCGGGGAGCGCGCCCATTACGAGCTGGCTGCCGGACATGTCGATGAAGTTGCGCGTCTACTTCACGTTCTTGAAGCCAGCACCGGTGTGGGGAAACTACTGCCTGAGCAGGTATGGGACACGGCCGACATCCCTGAAAAGGAACTCTTCTTTGGCAAACCGTCCGGTTCAGCCATGCCTCTCGTCTGGGCGCATGCCGAATATGTCAAACTGCTCCGCTCTCTGCGTGAAGGGCGTGTTTTCGATATGCCGCCTCAAACCGTCAAGCGTTATATCATGGCAAAGACTAGATCTAATCGCGCCACCTGGCGTTTCAACTATAAGTGCCAGACAATGCCTTCGGGTAAAGTGCTGCGCATAGAGCTTTTGGCGATGGGCACAGTTCACTGGAGCGTGGATAATTGGCGGACCATCCAGGATACGGAAACCCGCGCGACCGGCCTGGGTGTCTACATCGTAGACTTGCCAGTGGATACAATGCCATCCAATACAGCCCTGGTATTCACCTTTCATTGGTCTGCCAGCAACACATGGGAGGGAACGGATTTTTCGGTAAATATTGTCTGAGAGCAATGCAATAGATAAAGGCCCTCGCCACAACACCGCACGATTTAATTGTCTCTTGCCTGGTGTAAAGACGCTAATCAATTATCCGCTTATCATAAAGAATCCATAATTTTTCCAAAGCCTGTTCGAGTCTTTCACCCAACACAACGCCTCTTGGCGTAGTCACATCGTCTGCATTGTCAAATACTACATACGGAACCCGAATGCCCTGAATAGTCAGGTACTGCGGATCCCCACCGCTGACTTCACCCCAATCAACTTCCTTATAGAGACGTTCCAGTCTCGAGTCCGGCAAAGAATGTTCCAGGATACTATCGGGTTTCTCAGGATTAAACCGCTGATGATTCTTTCGTAAGGATTCTTCCCATGAAACATCAATGTATAGGACTGCCATTTTTTTGAGCATTTGCGGAAATAAGTGAAGAAAAGCCGATTGATACCCGCCATGTTCTGTCCCCCGCGAAAATTCAACAATTGTTGTAAACGATTCATCATAATTCGAAATATCTCGCAGTTTCTTCTGGTATTCCAACCCGATACGCTCAATTAATAGATCCCAGAAATATTGATGCAGAAAATTTCCGTTGTGATCTGTGTGCAGCCGCGGATGCCCCATTTCCTCAAGCAATTTATCTTCTTCAAACCAAGTCCAAAGCATCGGAAAGTCATCAATCTCTTCGAAGTTGCCGACATGAAAACGTTGTGTGCGTATATCCAGGGCGATCCTTTTAAGATAATCGATGATCTCGCTTTTTCCGGCGGCAGGTCTGGCAATTAGCAAGATTATGTCAAATGTGTTTTTTTCACTCATTCTATTTTACATTTTCAGCGAGCCGAGAAGTCACAGCCGCGCTCGAGGTTGGGGATATTCCCTAAATTTCAACACAAAGCCCATCGCAAGCGACTTCATACCCATGTTGCTTCGCGAAGATTACCAGTTCTTGATGTACAGGATTGCCTTCATGTGCGATGTGAGTTGCAAAGGCACGGGAATTCGGGGTTAATAAGCCTTCATTACGCATTCGTGTTATGTGTTCAATAACCTGATTTGCATTTAAATGATCACTTCCTGATCTTATTAATCCATAAGTATGGTCAAGGATTACCGCATCGAATCGCATTTCAAATTGATGAAAAGCTTGCCAGGTTTGTTCAAAAAAAGTTGCGGTATCAGCGCCATAAAAAAAACATCTTTTGTCCGATTCAACAGCATATACCATCGCCCCCATTGATGGCGCATGATTAGCCGGAAATGCAATTACGCGATAAGTGCCAAATGTAAAAGGTTCCAAGGGTTTAATAGCATGTAATTTCAGATTCAAGTATTTCTGCGTTTCAGGCGACAGAAGACTATCACTCGAAAGGTCCCGCTCAAAGGTTTGAGCTGCTCGTTGCAGCGTCTCAGACGATGCATAGAAATTTAGGCAGGGAGCGCCGATGACGCCATGATCCGGGCTGCGCGAGAGGAAATGCGATACGTCTAAATGATCTGCATGTGGATGTGTTTGGATACAATAACGGACATTTGACAAAGGGCAGCCGTGGAATTGAGAAGCCGCCATTATATCTGGACCAAGGTCAATGAGTAAATCATCATTGACCAATAATGAGGACCGTTTCCGTAAATTTGAGCCACCCAGTATTCGTGCCTGTTCGCAATTCGTGCATTTGCAAAAGGCTTCTGGAAAAGCATTCGCACCGGAGGTGCCAAGAAATGTGATTTTCATTTAAGGAGTAAATCATCCATAAACACATCCATAAACAGCTATTGACATTAACCAAATTTTATTATACTATGAAGTTGTAGGACGTCCAACCTCCCCAATAATCCTTTCCTCTCCTACTACTCGAAAGACTAGCCATGAGTGTGTTTATCAACACCAGTTCGCGGTTAACCCAAGTAAAAGAGTATTTACTCAATTACATTAACCAGCACGAACTTGAACATCAAGATCAACTGCCATCAGAAACAGCTATTGCAAAAACACTGGGGGTCAGCCGAAATACCCTGCGGGAAGCATACATAGAATTGGAAAATGAGGGCATTATCATTCGTCGCCACGGAATCGGTACTTTTGTGGCACATTCTCCTGTTATTCGCGACTCGCTTAACGATTTCTCACCTTTTACACAAATCATTAGAGAGAGTGGTTTTACACCCACCTTTCAAACCCTTTCTATAAGTTATGACCTCGCACCAATCGATGTTTGCGAGGTGTTTACAGCACCAACTTCTTCAAAGATATGCTGCATCAAGCGGATTGTACGCGCCGATCGACTGCCAGTGATATTTATTGAAGATTATATTACCCCAGCGATTGAAACACTGGGTTTAAATTGGAATGCTTTTGACGGCAATATGATTCAGTTCTTATCAGCTTCGTTTGATATTCCCTTACATCATATTCAGTCTCACATCAGAGCATCAGTTATTGATCCCGCATTTCTAAAGTACTTGGAATTGCCAGAAGGAACACCCATCCTCAGCGTTCGGTCAACAATTTTTTCAGAAGAAAACCAACCTATTGCTCACAGTAAGATTTGCTTCAATTCAAGTATTGTTGAATTGAATATTGTGCGGATGATCCATAAGAAAGATCTTTCCAATAGGAGAAAGGATTAGGGACAATCTCAATAAATTAGTCAGAATAAAAATAAGTTCAGTACTCTTGTACGATTTTCGTCAATGGGATTTTCGCCGTTCCATCTATCCAGGTTTTCCCCAAAATTGATCAGGAGAAGTGAAAATGCAAAAAAAACGTTTTTCTGCGATTTCGATTTCAATAGCCCTAGTACTGCTGTTTGGCGTCTTGACCGGCTGTGCACCGGCAGTTACAACGGCTCCCGCGCAACCGACCGCTTTGCCCGCGACACAAGCGCCCGCCCCGGCTGCAGTACCTACAGCGACCAGCGCACCAGTCGAACTCACTTTCTACTATCCAGTTGCCGTAGCTGGACCGATTACCCAACTAATTGATGGTTATATCACCCAGTTCGAAGCAGCCAACCCTGATATCAAGGTGAACGCCGTCCTTTCCGGAGGCTATGGCGATACCCTCACCAAGATTCAAACCACAATAAAGGGCGGTGGTACGCCTCCGGATGTAGCTGTACTGCTCTCGACAGATCTCTATTCGCTGGTTGACGCGAACGCCATCATGCCGTTGGATGATTACATCCAGGCTGCTGGCGGCGATACTTTCACGTCTGATTTCTTCCCCGCCTACCTGGCAAATTCGAAGTATCAGGATCATGTTTGGAGCCTGCCGTTCCAGCGCTCCATTCCGGTGCTTTACTACAATAAAGACATGTTCAAAGCCGCCGGCTTGGATGATAGCAAAGGCCCCGCAACTTATGCGGAAATGGTTGCCGATGCCCAAAAACTGACCAAAGCTGACGGCAGCACCTGGGGTATTGAGATTTCTTCAGACGGAATTCCATACTGGCTGTTCCAGTCTTTCGTTATCGGTGGTGGATCGAATGTTTTTACAGCTTCCAACAAGGTAACCTTTGATACACCGGAGGTAGCCCAGGCCCTTCAGGACTTTACCGATCTACCCAACAAGTACAAAGTAATGCCACCCGGTATTTTGCTTTGGGCCAATATGCCTAACGATTTTGTCAACGGTAAGGCTGCCATGATCTGGCATTCCAGCGGTTCGTTGACCAATATCCTTAAGCAAGCCAAATTTAACGTTGGTGTCAGCTACCCTGTTGGCGAGAAGGGCTATGGTGCCCCAACCGGTGGCGGAAACTTGTACATGCTGAAAGGTATCCCTGCCGATCATCAAGCCGCAGCATGGAAGTTCATTCAATTCATGACTTCGGTTGATACCCAGGCCGATTGGAGCATTAATACTGGTTACGTTGCATCGCGCCAATCATCCTATAACACCCAAGCCATGAAAGATCAAATTGCAAAGGTGCCACAGGCTGCTGTGGCGGCTGCCGGCCTCCAATATGCCGGACCTGAACTGGCCACACATGACAACGCTCAAATCCAGAAATTCCTGGGCGACGCCGTCCAGGCTGCCCTGACCGGCAAGAGCACCGTCGCGGATGCACTCAAAGCTGCTCAGCAACAGGCAGACCAAGTTCTTTCACAGTTCAGTCAATAATAATAGTGGTGCTTTGAACTTCCAAACAAAAGTCAACAACTCTACAGAGCGGCGGTCGCGCTTTTGGGCCGCTGCTCTGCCCTATTTTTTGATCGCCCCGACCTTTTTTTTCGTGGCGCTCTTTACGTTGTTGCCATTGCTGCATGTGACATACAGCAGTCTGTTCGCCGAAAACCAGGCAGTACAGGTGCCTAAGTTTATCGGACCCGGAAACTATACAGCGCTGTTTTCTGATTCGGGTTTCCGAGATGTTTTTATGAACACAGTGATTTATGTGATCGTCACCGTTCCAATCAGTGTGTTCCTGGCGTTGCTGCTGGCGTTGCTGCTCAACCGCAAGTTCCGCGCGCTGGGACTCTATCGCCTGGCATTCTTCTATCCGACCGTTCTGCCAATGGTCAGTGCGGCTACCATTTGGTTGTTCATGTACACGCCGGACTATGGATTATTAAATGTCTTTATCGAATTCTTTCACATTCCCAGCCAAAACTGGCTTGGTGAGCCGAGGCTGGCGCTACTAGCGCTGATGATCCTGGGCATCTGGAAACAGACCGGCTATTTCATGGTGTTCTTTCTGGCCGGATTACAGGGTCTTCCGCACGATATCTTTGAATCTGCCAAACTGGACGGTGCCAACGTGCTGCAATCCACGTATTACATCACATTGCCACTGCTGATGGGCACCACACTATTTGTGACCACCATCGCCGTGATCAACGCCTTTGAAACGGTCGACCAGATCTATATCATGACCGGCGGCGGGCCGATCAACTCAACCAGTATGCTGCTATTCGATTTGTGGCAAACGCTTTTCAGCTACATGGATGTCGGCCGGGCCAACGCAATGAGCGTGATCCTGATCGTCGTTCTCTTGATCTTTACAGTCATCAACTTCATCACCACCGAGCGCCGGGCTACCTATGAATAGAAGCCGCCTACACTCTGCCTTCAACACCGCCGGACTGCTAGCCCTGGGCGTTATCGCCCTGGCCTGGACCGTCCCCATCCTGTGGACATTGGCTGTGTCGTTCCATTCACCCAATGAGCCGCTGAGCGCCAGCAACTTGTGGTGGAGCAGCCAGCCGACCTTGTCCAACTATTTCCAGGCGCTCGATATTGCCCCCTTTGCAAAATACTATGTCAACACCATACTGATTGTGCTTGGCATCCTCGCCTTTCAATTAGTGACGATTTGCCTGGCAGGATATGCCTTCGCCCGCTTTACGTTCCGCGGCCAGAACATCCTATTTTTTTTGATTATGTTGCAGCTAATGGTCCCTTCAAGTGCCTTGATCGTGCCAAACTACACCACCATCCGCAATCTGGGATTATTCGACACATTGCTGGCAGTCATGCTGCCATTCTTTGGTTCGGCATTTGGCACCTTCTTAATGCGCCAGACCTTCAAGACGATCCCACAGGACCTGGATGATGCCGCCCGCATGGATGGCGCCAACTGGCTGCAAACCTTATGGTATGTTTATATTCCGCCTGCGCGCCCGGCACTGGTTGCTTTTGCATTATCTTCGATCAGTTTTCACTGGAATGATTTTCTGTGGCCCCTCATAGTAACCAATAGCACCAACAGCCGCCCACTGACGGTCGGTCTGGCAGTACTTACCCAGCTGGGCGAGATCGGGGCGCAGTGGCCGCTGGTCACAGCCGGCACAGTAATTGTGGTTGGACCACTGCTGGTACTGTTCTTGATCTTCCAGCGCCAGTTTATCGACAGTTTCCTGCATTCTGGCTTGAAGTAGTATTTGCGCTTCCCAGGCCGTGTATTGGCGATACCCGCGGCCCTGCGTGTAAGACATTTCGCAAGCCTTACAACTTCACAAGTTTGCTTTACACGCAGGTTCAAAATGCCATTACACTCGGCAAAGAAAAACCCAACCAACCATCGGAAAACATTATCAGTTAGGAGAAAAACATGGGACGCAAAGGCGTCAGCAAACGCAAGCCTAAAAAATCAAGATCGTTTTCCAGTACCGATATCAGTAACTCTTCCAATATGCATTCCACCGAACACTCGACGGTGCAGTCACTGGTGAAAGACAAGGGCACCCCACTCAACCGAGGCGGCATGAATCCCTCGGCTGGATCGAGTAAAATGCAAAGAAACACTAGATAATGTGGTCATACGCAATGCCAAGCGCATGACCAAAATAGAAAAACGCCATAAAAAGAAATGGAGATTTGAAAGGGAATACTTTCCTGGATTGCTTCCTATTTCTTCCACATGGGCGACCCGATGACTGGCATCAACCTGCAATCCATCCTGGTTGCGTTCGTCGGAGCGGTAATATTCGTCATCCTATTACGTCTGATAAGTGGAAGGAGAGCGTAGTCGCTTTCGGAAGGAGCATGTATGAAGGAGAATCTCTTAAAGATCCTGCTTGTTTATCCTGAATTTCCCGACACCTTTTGGAGTTTCAAACACGCGCTTAAATTTATCCGGAAGAAGGCTGGTGCGCCTCCATTAGGTCTGCTGACCGTTGCGGCCATGCTGCCTTCTGATTGGGAAAAACGGCTGGTTGATCTAAATGTGACCAGCCTCACGGATGAAGACCTGGCATGGGCCGATTATGTTTTCGTCAGCGCTATGATCGTACAGCGCGAATCAGCGCAGGCGGTCATCGAACGCTGTAAAACAGCCGGAGCGAAAGTGGTGGCGGGCGGTCCGCTCTTCACGATGGAACACGAACAATTCCCGGACGTGGATCACTTCGTCTTGAACGAGGCGGAGGAGACGCTCGCGCCGTTCGTGCGGGACCTGTTAGCGGGTCAGGCTGGACGCGTTTACTCGTCTGCGGAATTTCCCGATATCCACCAAACCCCGGTCCCGCTTTGGCGGCTGGCGAATCTCAAATATTACGACACGATCAGTATACAGTTTTCGCGCGGCTGTCCGTTCAATTGCGACTTCTGCAACGTGACCGCGTTGCTGGGACATCGTCCGCGCACCAAGACCGCCGCGCAGATCATTGCCGAGTTGGACAGTCTCTACGCGCTGGGCTGGCGCAAGAGCCTCTTCTTCGTGGACGACAACTTTATCGGTAACAAGAAACAGATCAAGTCCGAAGTCCTGCCCGCCTTGGTCGAATGGCGGAAAGGGAAAGCTGGGATGCCGTTCAGCACCGAAGCGTCCATCAACCTGGCCGATGATCCCGAACTGATGGACCTGATGACACAAGCCGGGTTCGACACGGTCTTTGTCGGCATCGAGACGCCGAATGAAGACAGCCTGGCCGAATGCAGTAAGAACCAAAATAAAGGCCGCGATCTGGTGGAGAGCGTCAAGCAACTCCAGCGCGCAGGTCTCCAGGTGCAGGGTGGTTTCATTGTCGGGTTCGACAATGATTCTCCCTCGATCTTCCAACAGCAGATTGACTTCATTCAGAAGAGCGGCATTGTGACGGCTATGGTTGGGTTACTGCAAGCTCCATTAGGAACTCGGCTGTATAAGCGCATGCAAAAAGAAGGTCGTCTGATAAATGAATTTTCAGGCGATAACGTGGATGGCTCGACCAACATCATCCCTAGGATGGGATTGGAGCCGCTGAGAGAAGGCTATCGTAAAATTCTTGAGCAGATCTATGCGCCACAATTCTATTACGAGCGCGTTTTGACATTCCTTCATGAGTACCAGCCGCCCAAAATCAGAATCCATTTGGAACCGCAATATATTTTGGCTCTGTGGCGGTCTATTTACCAACTGGGCATCCGCGGCGCCGAACGCGTCCAATACTGGCGGCTCTTTTTCTGGACTTTGTTCCGGCGTCCACGCCTATTCCCGCTGGCGATCACATTCGCCATCTACGGTTTCCATTTCCGTCAGGTGATCGAACTGCATGTCGGTTGATTTTCCTGCCAATATAAGTGCGAGAGGATGGATCGAATATGAACCGAAGCGCAATTTCCCTGGGACGCATTCTCGGAATTCCGGTCGGATTGGATTATTCCTGGTTTTTAATTTTTGCCTTGCTCACCTGGTCGTTAGCTACCAGTTACTTTCCGGCTGAATTTAAAAACTGGCCCGTGACACAGTATTGGATCGTAGGCGCGGTGACGGTCATCTTATTGTTTGTCAGTGTGCTGTTGCATGAGCTGGGGCATTCAGTGGTGGCCTTGCGCTATAAGATTCCAGTACGCAGTATTACGCTCTTCATATTCGGCGGCATTGCCCAAATCGGAGCCGAACCACCCAGCGCCATCGCAGAATTCTGGATCGCCATTGCCGGCCCGATTACGAGTTTTGCTTTGGCCATTCTCTTTGGTGTGTTGCAACCCGTGGTCAGCGCGCTCGCACCGTTGCTGGCCATCGCAAAGTATCTGGCATATATCAACGGCACGCTGGGACTCTTCAACTTGATTCCGGGGTTCCCGTTGGATGGCGGTCGAGTCTTCAGGGCCATTATCTGGGGAGCCACACATAATTTTCATCGGGCTACTCTTATCGCCGCGAACGTGGGTCGATTTATTGCATACCTATTCATCATCCTGGGAGTCTGGCAGATGTTCAGCGGCAATTTCGGCAATGGCTTATGGATTGCCTTTATCGGTTGGTTCCTGGAAACGGCCGCGTCTTCACAGATCCACCAGCAAACGATCCATGGCCTGTTGGAGGGCCATCATGTAGCGGACACAATGCGTCGCGACTATGCCGCGATTTTGCCCAATACTACTTTGGAGCAACTGATCAATCAGCACATTCTGGGGAACGGCCAGCGCAGTTTGGTGGTCAAACAGGATGACCGGGTTGCCGGCCTGCTGACGCTGCATAATGTCAGAGCCATTCCATCCTCTGATTGGTCAACTACAACTGCTGCCCAGGTGATGATACCGGTTGCAAAAATGAAATGGATACGGCCTGAGGCGGAACTGGTGGATGCTCTCGGGGAAATGGATCGGGACGGTGTCAACCAATTGCCCGTGATGCAGGGCGATCAGATTCTAGGTGTGCTGGGCCGGGACGATGTGATCGGCTTTTTACGCACTGTGAGTGAGTTCAGCCGCCATTAAATTCCGGCGAGAAATGAGCAGGATTTCTTATGAATGCAAATGATCAAAACCATCGCGTCATCTTACAGAGCATTGCCCACAGGGCGATGCTCAAGCGAGGCTTACTGCCTGATTTTTCCAGCGAAGCGCTTGCTGAACTTGGACGGCTTCAGATACCAACGACAATCGACAGCAAGACCGTTCGCGATATGCGGAATCTTCTGTGGGCCTCCATTGACAACGACGACTCGCGGGACCTAGATCAGCTTACCGTTGCCGAGGCATTGCCATCAGAAAAGGTAAAGATCCTCGTTGCTATAGCAGACGTGGACTCTTCCATCGTAAATGGATCAGCGATTGACCAACACGCGCGCAATAACACCACCTCGGTTTATACCGCCGCCGAGATATTCCCGATGCTGCCGGAAAAGGTTTCCACCGACATTACATCCTTGAATTTCAACGAGGATCGTCTTTCCATTGTTGTTGAAATGGTAGTCGGCGCCGATGGATCGCTTGAAGATTCGAAAATCTACAGAGCCTGGGTGCGTAATCATGCGAAACTGGCCTATAACAGTGTAGCCGCATGGTTGGAAAAGAAAGGCGACATTCCCCAAGAGATTGCTGCCGTTCAAGGTTTGGCTGAGAATCTGCAACTGCAGGATCGGATAGCCCAAAGCATGAAAAATTTCCGGCATATCCATGGGGCGCTTAGTCTGGAAACCATTGAGGCCAAACCGGTATTCGACGGCGATCAAATTCGGTCTCTCGAAATAGAGGAAAAGAACCGCGCCAAGGAGATCATCGAAGATTTCATGATCGCGGCCAACGGCGTGACCGCACGCTATCTTTCGGCTAACAAATTCCCTTCGATCCGCCGGGTGGTACGCACGCCAAAACGCTGGGAGCGGATCGTCGAAATCGCCGCGGACCACAAGTTCAGGCTTCCGGAGGTGCCGGATTCAAAAGCGCTGGAGGAGTTTCTGGTCAAGCAAAAAGCTGTGGATCCACTGCGCTTCCCAGATTTATCTTTGGCCGTGATCAAGCTTTTAGGCGCAGGCGAATATATTGCGGAACTTCCTGATGGGGAAGTACCGGGTCACTTTGGTCTGGCGATCAAAGACTATGCTCACTCGACCGCTCCCAATCGCCGCTACCCCGACCTGTTGACGCAGCGTTTGTTGAAGGCGGTCATGGATGGGAAACCTGCACCCTACAACAAAGATGAACTGGATGTTCTGGCAGCTCATTGCACCGAAGCAGAAGATGCTGCGAACAAAGTCGAACGGCAAGTTGGCAAATCCGCAGCCGCGCTTCTGCTTGAATCGAGAATCGGAGAGCAATTTGATTCGATTGTCACAGGCGCTTCCGAGAAAGGGACATGGGTCCGGCTTCTCAGCCTCCCTGTTGAAGGCAAGCTGGTGGATGGATTCGAGGGGCTGGATGTCGGCAACCGGCTGCGCGTGAAGTTAACATCTGTTGACGTTCAGCAGGGATTTATCGATTTCAAGAGAGTCAACTCATCAAAACATTGATGCGGAAATGTATGCATCCGTTTTCAAAATAGAAAAGGATAAAACCCATGAAAAAGCAAGCGGGTTTGTGGATTGATCATCGGAAAGCCATTGTTGTGCTTGTTACTGATGCAGGCGAAGAAATAAAGAAAATTACATCTGGCACGGAAAAACACGTCCATTTTACGGGTGGTAATGGCTCACAAGAAGGCTCATCAGAGGATGTGCGAGATCGTCAATTTGGAAACCATCTCAACAGCTACTACGATCAAGTTATTGCTATGATTCGCGATGCAGACTCCATCCAAATCTTTGGGCCGGGTGAGGCCAAAGGCGAGCTCGAAAAACGTCTTGAGAGCGAAGGTCTCAAAGCACACATCCTTGCCATTGAAACCGTAGACAAGATGACGGATCGCCAAATTACAGCAAAAGTTCGAGAGCGTTTTCCGGCTTAAATCTTGTTATACAATTAATGAAAACCACCTGCCGCTGAATTGCAATCCTGCGGCAGGAATGTTATTTGCGGAGAAATGAATGGGCCTGCCGAAAAACACGTTGAGCACTGCAGGAAATCTCACTGGCGGCAATAAGCCAAATATCTCCGATTACTTATTGGAAATGGCGCGCAAAGAATCGGATGCCGTTTTGAAGGAACTCGAGTCGCAGTCAAGCGGCTTGAGCGCGGCGGAAGCCGAGGCCCGCCTCAAACGCGACGGGTTGAATGCGATCGCGCGTGAAAAGCGCCAATCGCCGCTGATGCGACTGTGGGATAACATCAAGAATCCACTGGTCATTTTGCTGACAGCGCTGGGTGTACTTTCTTATTTAACCGGTGACCTGCGCGCAACGATTGTTATTTTCGTAATGGTTTTACTCGGCATCGTACTGCGTTTCTATCAAGAGATGCGCGCTGATAACGCCGCGGAAAAACTCAAGGCCATGGTCAACACCACCGCCACTGTGGTACGCGATGGCAAAGATGTAGAAGTCCCGCTCAAGATGCTGATACCGGGCGACATCATCCGCCTGGCAGCTGGGGACATGGTGCCTGCCGACGTGCACGTGCTAACCGCCAAGGATTTGTTCATTAACCAGGCGGCGCTCACAGGCGAGTCAATGCCCGTTGAGAAGAAAGCAGCCCCAACGTCCGGAGAGATTCGAAATCCGCTCGAGTTGCCGAACATCTGCTTCCTCGGGTCAAATGTCGAAAGCGGAACTGCATCCGCCGTGGTTGTCCACACCGGAGATAAAACCTATTTTGGTTCGTTGGCTGCCAGCATTGTGGGACAGCGCGAACTCACCAGTTTTGATAAAGGCGTTAATAAATTCACCTGGTTGATGATTCGTTTTATTGCCGTGATGGTTCCCGCCGTTTTCCTGATCAATGGGTTGAGCAAGCACAATTGGTTGGAAGCCTTCCTGTTTGCTATGGCAGTGGCGGTTGGGTTGACGCCTGAGATGCTGCCGATGATCGTGACCGTTAACCTATCTAATGGCGCTCTGGCAATGGCGCGCAAAAAAGTAATTGTCAAGCGTCTGAACGCTATCCAGAATTTCGGCGCGGCAGATGTGTTGTGCACCGACAAGACCGGCACTCTCACTCAGGGCAAGATCGTGCTCGAAAAGCATTTGAATGTGCATGGCGATGAAAGCGAGCGCGTCCTTGAATATGGGTATATGAACAGCTACTACCAGACCGGCCTC
>JAJYOH010000082.1 GCA_021796315.1 Chloroflexota bacterium | reverse complement strand
TCCATCCTTCATCGTTCATCCTTCATAACTGGATGGAACAACTAGAACGTGAGATTGTTTGAGCAATTTAATGAGTGGCTGGTTGTTGAGAGCGTCATGAAGAAAGACGGAAGAAGAAAGACCGTTTGTCTCGATGAATTTTTGCATTCGCTTTGAATATTCAGGATCGGATTTAAGTGAGCCGACGACGTCAAGGATAAAGGATGAACGATGAAGGATGGAAATGGCTTTCAACAAAGTCTGCAAGCCTTTTCGACGAATCACATTTCCCAAAAACAAAATTCTCAGCACAGGGTTTTGTGCGCGTTCGATGATTTCTTTTTCCGAAATCATTTCTCCAAATCGGTCAGCAGGTGGGCAGGCAACAATAGATGGTTTTCCATGATCCATTAATCCATTAACCACATTCTTTGTCATTTCCGAGTTGAAAATAAATCCATCCACGTTTTGCAGATATTTTTTCTCGACAAAGCGATAAAAAGTATTTTGCCAGCTTGGACGCAACTCCGAGCATCGCAAATGGTGGACGAGACTCACCAGCGGATAAAAATGTTTTCCCGCATTGGCCGCAATTAACGATGGATGGTTGAGTTCATCCTGAATAAGAATGTCATATTTTTGGAGTCGGACAGCTTGCTGTCCGGTGCGGGAGCGAGCTCCCGGACTCCATAAACGGAACCAAAAATTGTCGGTGAGATGCGCGGCATAATTTCGCCAGGGCAGGCTGATGATCTCGACGTTATCGCCTTGTCCGCACAAATATTCGACAAGCTTGCGGTCGTAGAAATATCCTCCGCTCAAGGTGTCGAGCGAGCCGTAAATAACGAGGCCGATGTTCATATTCGCTGGTCGAGTAGGCGGCGGGGTCTCGATATGCAAAGAGCGCTACTCGACCGCCGCCGTATCGAGACCTAACGTTCAATCGAGTATGCCGCCCAGGCATTTTCATTTTCCCACAAGACGACTTTGAGCGCGCTGATATTTTCTGCTTTGATCTTTTCATTCAATGAAATCGCCAGGATGCGTGAGAAATGTTCGAGGCTGGGATTCAGTCCCAAAAATTCAGGTTTCTCGTTCAGCATTTGCTCGCGGTAATAGCCGACAATTTCATCGAGACGTTTTTCAACGTCCACGATGTCGCACAGATAACCGTGCTGGTCAAGCTGGCTGCCTTCGAGTTGCAGTGCAAGGACGTAGTGATGTGAATTGGGAAGATTCTCCGGTCCCCAATCTCCTCCGATCAGAAAATGGCGGGCGATAAAATCACGGCGGACAGCGAGTGTGTACATGATGTGCTCCAGTGTCAGGTTTCAGGTGTCAAGCGTAGTTGAAAATGACTTGGATGGTTTCCTGTGAGCGTTCATCCAATAAACGATAAGCATCCGTGGCGCGCTCGATGGGAAAGCGGTGCGTGATCCACTTCTCGGGTTTGATTCTTTCCAAAGCTTTCCAGGCCACGTCGAAGCGGCGCGACTTGTCCCAGCGCGCGGACAACTCTGGTGCGATGGTGCTGACTTGTGACGAGATCAATTTGATACGTGAGTGGTGGAAGGTATGGCCCAAATCTATTGGAGCGCGCTTCTCACCGTACCATGAGCCGATGACAATGCGCCCCGAAAAACGAGTGAGCGCAATGGCATCATCCAGCGCGGAGGGGGAGCCGCTCAATTCGAGAGTCAAGTCCGCGCCGGATTTCAGAATGGATTTTATTTGTTCGCGAAAATTTGACGCCGAAGAATCCAGCGAGAATCTCGCGCCGCTATCCAAAGATGCTTTTCGCCGTGATTCAAAATGATCGGCAGTGATGAGCGTTTCAAGTGGAAATTCGCTGAGCAGGGAAGCTGTCAGCAGGCCGATGATGCCTTGTCCCAAAACCAAAACGCGCTCGCCAAGAATCGGTGCGGCATCCTGCACGAGATTGACCGCCGTTTCCATGTTGGGGAGAAAGCAGGCGGATTCAGGTGAAATGTTTTCGGGGATCGGAATCAGATTATCGGGAGTCGTGATGAAGTGAGAAGTATGGGGCTGAAAAGAAAAAATTAAACGGCCAGCCCATTTCGGGTCCACGCTAGAGCCGAGCTCGAGCACGCGTCCGACGCAGGCATAGCCGTAGGCCGTTGGATAATGAAGTCCGCTGCTGATCGAGTCGACCGAATCTGCTTCGCGTGGAAATTGTCCGCGATAGACGAGCATCTCTGTGCCCGCACTGATTGCGGAAAAGATCGTTTCGACTAGTACATCATCCGCGCCGGGAGCAGGCAGAGACTCCTGGCGGAGTTCCACCTGTCGCGGCGCGGTAAAGGTTAGGGTGTTGCGGAATTTCATGAAACTATTTTATCTTCGATAAGACCATTGCGGTTTGTCTTTCGATAGGGACCAAAGTAAAATGATCTCTGTGATCTTGGCGGGGATGCCGTAGATCGAGTCGTAACCAAAGAAAGGCTGGCCGTCTCGAATGACACTAAAACCGACCCAAATGACCAACCATGCAACGATGGTCAGAATAGTGTAACCGAATAAAACCTGCCAGACCAATTTGTGACGATCCTGAAAAAACTTGATCGGTAAAAAGTAAGCACCCAGTAAGCCCAAATATCCCAGCCCGTTCAATGTGAAAAGTACATCGGGTGCCTGGGGGAACAGGACTTTGTCGAAAGCCGCACTGATGTGAAGAATGGCGGTAACAAGAACAGCAAGAATGATGATGATTTGTTTGAAATTAAATTTCATGGTTGTCTCCTTTTGGGTCAAGATGGAATCAATTATATCTGTCTTACCTGCCGAAGCGGTGTCCTGCAAGAATCAAACCCAGCCCGCCGATGAGGATGTCGCGGCCGCGCATCAGCAGAGTCAGGCTGAGGGCAGTGGCCGCAGTGAAGCCAAATTTTCCGAGCGTGAAAACCTGGCTGGCTTCGAGCGCGCCCAACCCGCCGGGCAAAGGCATCAGCAGCGAGACCCAGCCCATCATCCAGCCCGCGATCATTTTCCAGAAGGGCAGGTGAATGTTCAGGAAAGTCGCCATCAAGGCGTAATCCACCAACATGCCCGCGCCGCCTATCAATGAAAAGAACAGGGCAAGGATCAGCCGGTGCGGGTGCCGCTGGCAAAAAGTTCCAGCCATCCATTCGGCGGCGCGCAGAAAGCGGACGGGCTTTGAATTTTTTGGAATGAACGGAATCGCGCGCACGAGACTGGTCAATGGATGGCGGCGATTGTAGAGCAGGAAGAGATGGATGGGCGGCCACAGGATGAAGAACGCCAGGCCGATCAAACTACCCGTGAGCTGGACTCCGCTTTCGATCAGGACTCCCGCCTGAAGGATGGCCGTCAACCCGACCGCCAGCAGAAAGAAATCGACCATGAATTCGAGCAGCTTGTCCATCAACACGGAGGCGGTGGCGCGTGTGTACGTCAGGCCGTATTGCCTTTGCAGAGCCAGCACTTGCAATGGTTCCCCGCCAACCTGAGGACCCAGCGTAAAATAGCTGACTCCAAAAACCGAGACGCGCACGCCGAGAAGCGGAAAGTATGGCACGTGTTTATGCTCGGACTGAATGATGATCCACCAGCGCAGGGTGGCGAGGATATAAAAGAAGGCGTTGAGAATTAAGATGACGATAATTTGCCATGTTTGTAATTGACGGATGGCTGCCCAGATTTCTGTCAGCGGCGCTTTGCGAAGCGCCCACCACAAAAGTAAGACCAGAACAAGATAAATTGTGATGTTCCGAAGAATGCGAAGGATTTTGGTTTTCTGCATGTGCGTCGCACTTTATTAAACGAGCGAATCGGGCCGAATGGATTTATTCTTCTTGCTCAAGCCGCCGTCCTCGGCGGCGTCCCCGCCGCCGAGAGCAACAAGTGCGAGGCATCCTCGCGGATCAAAATTTCCATCTCTTTCAACACGGCCCGATGAATAATTTGTGCGTCGGTCGTTCCCAATTCCCTGACCGTGATCGGCCTGCCGATCTGCACCGTCACCGTGACTGGTTTGGCATTGAATACAACCATCGCCAATAATTGTAAAGCTGCGGCTAATTTTTCTCTTTCGTCGCGCGTCTTTTTGATTTCGAGAATCCAATGCCTGGCAGTTTTATCCCAGATCACGCCGCGCACCAGCGCCGGCAGAATCGCCGTCTCGGGCGCGAGGCGGATGAAGACGCCGACGCTGTCGGTCCAATCTTTGAGCGAGTCCATCGCACCGGGATAAACACCCGGATCGGGTTCGATGTGACCGGCGGGAAAGGTCAATGCCGCGCCGCCGCTTCGCAAATGTGCGCTGACCTGGCGGATGAGAGTCACGCGTTGATTCGAATTATCGGTGACGTAGAAAAGTTGTTTGCTTGTGTTTGGTAAAGATTGAAGAAAGGGGCGATTGATGGCGATGATTTTTAAATCGGGACGATTCAAGGCCGAGAACAAGGCCAGCGTGTCGGTCATGCCGGGATGATTGGATAAAGCCAGAAAAGCGGAATCCGGCACGAGGTCCGCACCAAAGACGCGTACATCACGGACGAGGAGTCGCTGAGTTTGGCGTGCTGCTTCGACGAGTCCGCGCGAGCCGACGGTGTTATCAAAATCGAACATTTGCCCGGCAAATTTTTTGGCGGCTCCGTAAAAGAGATGGCGCAATGCCCCCGATAAAATTCGATGATCCTGCCAGCCAAACGAGGCGACAAGATCATCGAGATTAATTTGTGTAAGTGTGTCGAGGAAGGCAGTCACGAAATTATTCTGGTTCCATTGTGAAGCGCAGCGGATAACTTTTCATTGACGCCGCGAAGTGCGCCTTGTTGATTCTTTTTTGAGCTTCAGATTTCGGCAAAGTCTGCACGTAAGCTGTGCCTTTCAAGTGCGCGGTGTACATGATGTAGGCCGCGTTTGCATCCGGCAGCAAAAAGATGGTGGTCAAAATATGGGTCACAAAATCCATTGGCGTTATGTCGTCGTTATGGACAATGACGCGATAAAGCGGCCCCCCAGATGTTTTTTCCTGCTGATCTTCACGAATTCGTGGAATAGGCTGCGTTTTGGAAACCATCGATCAAGCTGACTTTGTCAATTGATTCATTCACACGCCTTCAACACATCTGTGTAATGCAAATGTGTCGGCAGGACTTTGGATGTGATGAACAAATCCTCGCGCTTCGTGTTCGTTTCGCGGAAGGCACGCCCGAGCAATTCTTCAGCGTGACCACTGCCGTACATTTCAGCGGTGTCGAAGTGTGTGTAGCCGAGTTCGAGCGCGAACCGCAACGCGGTAAGACGGCTGTCGTCATGCGAGCGGTCGGCGAATACACTGCCGCCCAGATTTGCCGTCCCGAAGCCGATCTTGGGGAGGGTGAGGTTGTGAACGGTTTCGAATCTCATGGGATGAATTATAGCATTTGAAAAATTTCTAGCCACCTGAGAGATTGATGTCTGCTAAAAAAAATAGAACGCGGATAACGCAAATTTAACGGATTTTCGCTGATTTTTTCAAAGGAAACCGCGCGAATCTGCATCATCCGCAAAATCTGTGTTCTATTCCTGGCAATTTTTTAAAGTGTCAGGTGGTTAGAAAAATTTCAGCTCTCTTTGTTAACTTTCTCTACCATACATCATAAGATTTTTACCGCAAAGAGCGCGAAGAACGCACGTGTGCCTGCGGCCCAGTGCAGGCAAAGGTTTAAAGGTTTTCTTAGCGAACTTCGCGCGCTTCGCGGTTCAATTTTTTGGCTTGTACGGTAGAGAGTGTTAACTAATAAATTCCGGGAAAGCCTTGACGATCTCGCCATATTCCCTGGCCGCTTCGTCCCAGCTGCTGCTGCCGGTTGTTATTGCCAGGTCGAGAGCGAGCAATCGGCCAACGCATTGATCTCCCTGTGCGAGTCGGTCATCGAATTGTTTTTTGAACATGCTGCTGACAGTTGCGATGAATCCGAAAATTGCCACGAGAATGCAGGCGAGTTTCCAGCCGCCATCTTCCACCATCGCCATGGCTTGAGGGAACATTTTATTGCCGCCGATCACAGCTGCCAGTCCCGCCAGAAGCGTCGCGGCCGCCGGGGAAATCACATTCGCCACGAACAGTTGTGAATCCGCCCGGCGAATGCCGGACGCTTTCTCTTTTGCTGTGTTCAGACTATTTTTTACCGAGCGCGTAAACTCGATGCGATCCTGCTTGTCCGTTTTTGAAGTTTTGCTGTCTGTCATATTTACCTCCGATAAAGCCACAAGAATCTAAAAGCTTCCGCTACTATACATCAATTTTTCGGGCAAATCAACATAAAAGCAAATCTTGCTGCGTTCGTCTGTAATTTTCTGCTTGATAACTAACACAGACTCAGGGGGTTTTCAAGGTAGAGATATCTTCAAACCAAATTCATTGTATGAGATAAATATTTACTGTAAAATTGTCAGGAGAAAAAAAGGAGATGAGAAATGGGATACTACAGAAGAAGAGGCAGCTACCAGGTCGGTAACACCCGGCTGATCGTCAAGTTGGAGCATCTGTTATTTGTCGGAATACTGCTTGTGATCCTGAGCGCCATCTTCCTGCTGGTCAGTAGTTTGATCCAGGCTGGCTATTCGGATGTGGTTAATTCGGCCTTCATTTCTACAATGAACATTTTAGCCGCCATCCCCTGGTATGTTTTCCTGGTTACACTGTTGATCGGTATTTTGTTCCTGTGGCTGGCAGGGGGCAAGGGCGAATAAAGTTCAAAGTCAAGTTGTTGGATAATTAATAACGAAGGCCCGCTTCGATAAGAGGCGGGCCTTTACGCATTCTCCCCAAGCGGTTAAGCGGGTACCTTATCCCATTCTTTTTGGGCGTGATCGTATCCGCGCTTCAGGGCTTCGTAATTTTTGGGCAAAAGATGTTTATGCCTGGCAGGCAGATGGGCCTCAAGCGCCTTCTCGACATCTTTCACGTTGAGTTCAGGCAGGGCGGTCAATAACGCGCCGACTGCCACCATGTTTACCAGTTTCTTGTCGCCAATCTCTTCGGCGATCTCGTTACACGGGACCTGGATGACATGAATATCGTTCCGTTTCGCGCCGCGGTCCACCATGGACTGGTTGACGATCAATGTGCCGCCGACCGCAAGTGTCTCTTCATATTTATCGAACGACGGCAGATTCAACGCGATTGCCAGCGGCGGATTCTTGACCAGCGGAGAACCGATCTCATCGTCCGCGATGACCACCGTGCAGTTGGCTGTTCCGCCGCGCATTTCTGGACCGTAAGACGGAATCCACGTAACTTCTTTGCCCGCGTCCATGGCCGCGTACGCCATGACCTGTCCGCTGAAGAGGACACCTTGTCCGCCAAAGCCTGCGATGATGATTTCTTTTTGCATGTTGCCTCCACGTCATTGCGAGCGAAGCGAAGCAATCTCTTTATAAAGGGGGATCGCTTCGGGCTACGCAATGACAACTAGATTTTTATCTGCGCCACGCCCGCCGCGATCTTGTAATCGCCGAGCGGGAAAGCCGGGACCATGTGCTGTTCCACGAACTTCAACGAGTCGACCGGGGTCATGCCCCAGTTGGTCGGACAGGTCGAAAGCAATTCGACCAGTGAGAAGCCGAGTCCGCGCACCTGAGTCTCGAATGCAGTGCGGATGGCTTTCTTTGCGAGTCGAATATTCTTCGGGTCATGCAGACTGCGTCGCACAATATATCCCGCACCATCGAGTGTTGCTAACATCTCAGACATGCGGATCGGATAACCTTGTGTTTCCACATCGCGGCCATTCGGGGATGAAGTTGTTTTCATGCCGGGCAAAGTGGTTGGAGCCATTTGTCCGCCGGTCATGCCGTAGTTGGCATTGTTGATGAAGATGACGGTGATGTTCTCTCCGCGTGCCGCGGCGTGAACGATCTCGCCCATGCCGATAGACGCCAGATCGCCGTCGCCTTGGTAGGAGAAAACAACCCGCTCCGGCATGACGCGTTTAATTCCAGTTGCCATGGCGGGCGCGCGTCCGTGCGGCGCTTCCACAAAATCTGTATCAAAATAATTGTAGGCAAACACCGCGCATCCCACAGGCGCAACGCCGATGGTTCTGTCGATCACGCCCATTTCTTCCAAAACTTCAGCGACCAATCGATGCGCCACGCCGTGTGTGCAACCGGGGCAATAGTGAGTCGGCGTGTCGGTAAAGCCTTCGGGCCTTTCGTAAACCAAGTTATTAGCAGCAGTTGTTACCATTTTCACCTCTAACTGTGCGCCGTCATGCGCTCGAACCACTCATCACGCGGATTGGCTTCAAGGCTCATGTTGCTGGATGTTATGCGTTTGATCTCACTCAGGACTTCATCCGGGAACGGGACCACGCCGCCGAGCCTTCCGTAAAACTCAACAGGCACGCGTCCCTTCACGGATAAGCGAACGTCTTCCAGCATTTGGCCTGTGTTCATCTCGACGACCAGGAATCGGCTGACGCGTTTAACCAGCTCATCGATTACCTTGTCCGGGAACGGACTGACCGTCACTGGCCGCAGCAATCCGACTTTGATGCCCTGTGCGCGTGCGGCTCGCACTGCGGACAATGCCACGCGTCCCGCCGTGCCGAAACCAATCACGACAAACTCAGCGTCATCGAGGAAATATTCTTTGTAGCGGACTTCATCTTCCTGGACATGTTTCCAGCGTTCGAGCAGGCGCAGGTTGGTTTGCTCCTCCGCTATCGGGTCCAGATAGATCGAAGTCAGGATGCGGCGTTCGCGCTTGCCCATGCGTCCGTTGGTGGCCCAATCCCAATCGCGGCGATTGACCGTTCGCATCTCAGGCATCTTGGCCGGCTCCATCATCTGGCCGACCGAGCCGTCCATGATCATCATGCAGATGGTTCGATATTTTTCAGCCAGGTCGAAAGATAAAACCATCAGGTCGATGGCTTCCTGCACCGAAGCGGGGGCCAGCACGATGTTGTGATAATCGCCGTGTCCGCCGCCGTGGACAGCCTGGTTGTAATCTGATTGTGCGGGTGCGATGTTGCCGAGGCCGGGGCCGCCGCGCATCACGTTGACCAGCACCGCTGGAATTTCCGTGCCGGCGATGTATGACATGCCTTCCATCATCAAGCTGACGCCCGGGCTGGATGATGATGACATCACGCGCACACCCGTGCAGGCCGCGCCATAAACCATGTTGATCGCGCCCAGTTCGCTTTCTGCCTGGACAAAAGTGCGGCCAAGTTCGGGCATTCGGCGCGAGAGATATTCCAACACTTCGGTCTGCGGCGTGATGGGATAACCGAAATACGCTTCAAGTCCCGCGCGGACGGCGGCTTCAGCGATGGCTTCATTGCCTTTCCATAATTCACGAGTCATTTTGTTCTCCAAAAAATGTGTAGGGGCACAACATGTTGTGCCCCTACACTACGGGTGCTGCTTTGGTAATTTCGCGATAAACGGTAATTGCCGCGTCCGGGCATACCAGCGCACAGATGGCACACCCCGTGCATCCATCTTTGAACGTGTGCGCGGGGTGGTAGCCTTTCGGCGTCAGGTGAGCCATATTCAGTTCCATGACCTCCTGCGGACAGGCACTGATACACAATTCACAACCTTTGCAGTACTGGTCACTGACTTCGATCCAACCTTTTGCAGGCATTCAGCCTCCTTATATGAGAAGTTGGAGATAATTTAGCAAGATACCTTGCCAGCCTGATTATGTCCGCTTCGGCAAAAGGCCGATAGTGCCAAGCGTCATTTTTCGCCGATACAAATGTCCTTATCTTCTGATGGTAGAATCTTGTTGCTAATCTGTTGGAGGAAACCATGTCTGATGTTGTCATCGTTGACGCAATCCGCACGCCGATCGGTTCATTGGGAGGGGCGCTCGCTTCCGTTCGTCCGGACGATCTGGCGGCTCTCGTTATAAAAGAAATTATCCAACGCAACAAGTTTGACCCGGCTCTCGTCGAAGAAGTCTATTTTGGGTGCGCCAACCAGGCGGGCGAAGACAATCGCAACGTGGCGCGCATGGCTTCTTTGCTGGCTGGGCTTCCTGTCGAAGTCGGCGGCGTGACGGTCAACCGTTTATGCGCTTCCGGCTTGAACGCGGTCAATCAGGCGGCGCGCGCCATCAGGTCCGGCGAGGGTGACGTTTATATCGCAGGCGGAGTCGAATCGATGAGCCGCGCGCCTTACTCGTTGCCGAAGGCGGAGACGGGATATTCATTCGGAAATCTCACCGCGTATGACACGGCTTTAGGCTGGCGATATCCAAATCTGAAGATGAAAGAAATGTATGGCGCCGATTCGATGGGGGAGACGGCCGAGAATATTGCCAGGGAGCGTCCGCACATCACGCGCGTGAAGCAGGATGCTTTCGCCTTGCGTTCACATCAGCGTGCCATCGCCGCCATCGACTCAGGCAGATTCGCAGAAGAAATTTTGCCGGTTCCAGTTCCACAGCCGGGCGGCTTCGTGCCGCCCGTGCGCAATGCTGCTGGCATGACGCCAGCGGCGCAGAAAAAAGGCGACCCGATTTTAGTGACGACCGATGAACGTCCGCGACGCGACACAACCATGGAATCCTTGGCGAGACTCAAACCGGCTTTTGCAAAAGAAGGCGGAACAGTTACCGCCGGTAATTCGTCTGGATTGAACGATGGCGCGGCGGCTTTGCTCGTGATGTCAGCAGATAAAGCCAGGGAGTTGAATCTCAAACCTGTCGCGCGGATTGTCGCGTCCGCTTCCGCCGGGGTCCCGCCGCGTGTGATGGGATATGGTCCGATCCCTGCCACGAAGAAAGCTCTTCAACGCGCAGGCCTGACCATCAAAGATATTGGCCTTGTTGAATTGAACGAAGCCTTTGCTGTGCAATCGCTGGCCGTGGTTGAAGATTTAAATCTCGATCCTGAGATTGTCAACGTCAACGGCGGCGCGATCGCTCTTGGACATCCGCTGGGTTGTTCGGGCGCGCGCATCCTGACCACGCTTTTATATGAAATGAAACGCCGCGGCAATGTGAAATATGGACTGGCTACTTTATGCGTTGGAGTTGGTCAGGGTGAAGCGACGGTCATCGAGTTTATCGGTTAAAAGGTTTGCAGGTTAGAAGGTTTGAAAGTTTAAATGTTTAAATGTTTTATCCCTCAACTTTCCAACATTCCAGCCTTAAACCTTAAACCTTTAAACTTGCCAACTCATTTAGGAGAATGATGAAACGGATACTCACTTTTCTATTCCTGCTTTCTTTTCTTGCCGCTTGTGGCACGCCGAATCAGGTTCCGATTCCTGTTACGCAGGGGCCGACGGCTATTCCGGTAACTGTTGCTGCGCCCCTGTCTCCCGCAACGGTTGCGCCTTCTTCCAGTATTAATGCGCCAATTGTGGCATCGCCCGGATTGGCATTCATTCACATGGTCGATGAAAAAAATGGCTGGGGCATCACCGATACCAAAGTTGTCCGCACCGATGATGGCGGCGTGACCTGGTACGATGTGACGCCGCCCAACCCTCCGCCGCTTGGTTACTCAGCCAGGGCTGAATTTCTCGATGAGATGCACGGATGGGTGCTGGTTGCCGATACATCGAATCCAAACGCGGGCACGTTGTATCGCACCAGCGATGGCGGCGTAAGTTGGACGCCCCTGTCTGTTCCCTTCGGTTCCGGCGAATTGCATTTCGTTGATCCAAACAACGGCTGGGCCATGGCCGATCTCGGTGCGGGCGCAGGCTCGATGGGTATCGCAATTTTCCAAACCACGGATGGCGGCCAAACCTGGACTCAAAATTACATCAACGATCCGAACCAACCCAACGCGGGTGATAGCCTTCCGCTTGGCGGCATCAAGGACGGCATGACTGTCACCGATATGAAGAATGCCTGGGTTGGCGGGGTCACGTACACTCCGGGTGTCGTTTATCTGTATCAATCGTCAGACGCGGGTCACACTTGGAATCTGGAATCCGCTCCAATTCCCGCGGGATACGAACAGGCCCAATTTGAAACCATCGGCCCGACGTTCGTTTCATCCACTGACGCTTTTTTGCCCGTCCACGTCACCGATCAAAATGGCGTCATGCTGGCCGTTTATATTTCCCATGATGGCGGCGCGAATTGGGCGCTCACATCTACGTTGATCCCGCAGGGCGGCTCGATGGATTTTGTTTCAGTCAACGATGGCTTTGTATGGAATGCCACTTCATTTTACGTGACGCATGACGCTGCGAAAACCTGGACGACTGTCACGCCTGATGTAGCCTTCGGTGAAAATTTTGCAGGCATGGATTTTGTCTCGCCTGCCACGGGCTTTGTGTTGACCAACGATGCCACCAGCACACGCACGTTATACAAAACAACGGATGGCGGCGCTACGTGGAACGTGCTAGGAAAATAACTTGAAAAAACTTTTTGCTCTTTTGACTCTTGGATTGATCACGCTGGCCTGTTCGTTGACTTCTGCGCCCGCTTCATCCGCGGGACCTTCACCGGCTTCCGTTGTTCAGGCTTCACCCACGCCCGCGCCGACCTCCGTTCCCGCGCTGACAATTGACCAGGTTGATAACGCTCAATATCAACTTGTCTTTCAAGATTCACATAAGACTGTTCAATTAACAAATGGCGTTTATAAAAATGGAAATGATCCCGCTTCGCCTGATTACGCAGATGTAACACTAGCGCAGCAAGTGGCCTTCGGTGATTTGAACGGCGACGGCGTTGGCGACGCGGCGGTTTTGCTTGCAGAAAATTATGGCGGAACGGGCGTATTCGTTTCGGTGGTTGCGATGATTAACCAGAACGGCAAACCGGTGCAGGCCGCGGCTGAGACGCTCGATGACCGTCCGATGATAAATTCGATCAGCATAAAAGATGGACAGATTTTTTTAGATGCCACAGTCCACGGGCCGAACGATCCCGGTTGCTGCGCGGCGCAGCCTGTTAAAAATGTCTATCGTCTTGTCGGTGGAAAACTGGTGTTCACCAGCATCAGCATGAAAACAGCCAACGGATTGGAACGAGTCATCACGATCGATTCTCCCGCCGACGGTTCATCCGCTTCCTGGCCGCTGACCATCACCGGCAAAGTGACCGTTGCACCGTTTGAAAATAATCTGCTTTACGTTGTCTTCGATGCCAACAATAATGAATTGAAGAATGGTTCATTCCTGGTCAGCGCCGACCAGCCCGGAAGTCCAGGAACGTTTTCGTTTCCACTCGATTTGGGCGCGGGCGTGACCGGCCCGATTCGAATCCAAATTGAAGATTCGAGTCCCGCCGATGGTTCCATCCTCGCGCTGGGTTCGGTGACTGTGAATATCAAGTAGAATCTGTGGAGTCCAGAAGCTTGCTTTTGGATATTTGGACGGCAAGCCGTCCGACTCCAAAGTGAAAGATAATTTTATAGGAGAGAAAAATGCCGCACACCGTTCGAGATTGGATGAGCAGTCCCGTTATTGTTGTTGACCCGGATTCAAGCGTTTCTTACGCGTTGACGTTAATGCGCCGCCGCAACATCCATAGCGTGATCGTGAATACCAGTGAAGACAATCCTTCCTATGGAATTGTGACCCGCTCCGATATCCGCGACAAGATTTTGGTTGCCGATCTGAATCCCGCCGAGACGACTGTACGCACCATTATGTCCGGGCCGCTGGTGCTGGCCAGACCCGAATGGACGTTGAAGGAATGTTCGCAGGTCATGCAGGAACACAAGGTCGATCATCTGCCCGTCGCCGATGAAAGCGGCGCGCTGATCGGCTTGATCTCCGCCACCGATATTTTCGTGGCTGTCGAAGAAAGCGGTTGGGGCGAAAAGAAAGAATAACTTGGATCTTATTTAAAAGTCTTACCACAAAGTCGCAAAGGCACGAAGCCACAAATGGTTTAGCTTTAGTGCCTTTGAGTCTTTGTGCCTTGGTGGTAGATAATCTCGAGTTTTGGATAAATTGAATTTTTGAAGACTAATGCCTAAAACAAAATTTTATGTTGTCTGGAAAGGCCGCAAGCGCGGAATCTTTACCTCGTGGCCCGAATGCGAATCACAAGTCAAGGGATTCGTGGGCGCGCGTTATAAATCTTTCGAGACGCGACAGGAAGCCGAAACGGCTTTTGTAAGCGGATATGTTCATTATGAAGGCAAGCCGTCCACACTTGGAAAATGGAAAACAGCGAAGGTTAAACCCATCCTTCCCTCCATCAGCGTGGACGCGGCCTGCTCCGGCTCGCCGGGTCCGCTTGAATACCGCGGCGTGAACACGGAGACGGGCGAACAAATTTTTCGCGCCGGGCCATATCCGAGTGGCACGAATAACGCCGGTGAGTTTTTGGCCGTCGCGCGCGCCATGGATTATTTGTCGAAACGTAAACTCGATTGGCCGATCTATTCTGACTCAGAAACAGCCATGACCTGGATCAAGGCCAGGAAATGCAATACCAAGCTGGCAAGACTGTCATCGAACGCGATGTTGTTTGAATTGATTGCGCGTGCCGAGCAGACCCTAAAGGTCTCCCAGACCTTTAGGGTCTATAAATGGGATACCGACCTTTGGGGCGAGAACCCGGCAGATTTTGGGAGGAAGTAAGTTGACGTATAATTCAAGTATGGAAACCCCAAAGGTTTTTCAAGTCCCCCCGCTAAATAAACGCAAACGCATCCCAATGAAAACGATCCGCGCGATTGCGAAACACATCGCGCAGAAGTTTGACCCGGAGCAGATCATTCTCTTCGGCTCGCACGCCTATGGCAAGCCGACGGCCTGGAGCGATGTGGATCTGTTGGTGGTGATGGACACGCCAAAAGGGGAATTGGAAACTTCATTGGAAATTGGTCGAACACTTCCTGATATTACGTTTGGTGTTGATATCGTGGTTCGCTCACGAAAAGTAATTGAAAGACGGAAGAAACTTGGCGACTGGTTTTTGATCGATGTCACAGAAAAAGGGA
>JAJYOH010000081.1 GCA_021796315.1 Chloroflexota bacterium | reverse complement strand
TTCATGTGGCGGATCCTTGAACTCATGGCGATCTCCTCTCTGTTCTAGTGCTCGCCGATGAGTGTAAACCTTAAAATCTCGTAGTACGAATCGAAGTCTCGTAGTAAGGCGAAATCTCGTTGTAATATTAAGTCCAATGGATATTCTTAGAACCATCCAAACGGATTTTCGTCCTTTGCTTAATCTCCCAAAGTGCAACGATATATTACACAACACAATTTCGATGCCGCAAATTCAAATCTCTGGCAATACAGGCATAGGTCAAACAGATTACACGATACAACCCGCCGTCCACATAACAGGTATAACAATTGAAGACCAAAGAATGCGCTGGGAAAATGGCGCACAGGCTTTTCTAGAAGATGTTATTGAGCTAACTGAAAAGGGGCAAAAATGCTTTGTCGTTTTATTTGACACATACGAACAAGCAAACGAAGAATCCAAAAAATGGTTATCTGGTCATATTTTGAGAATGTCCACTCCTGAGCGAGTTAATTCACTAATTATTGTAATTGCTGGCAAAGAAATTCCTCTTCCGACAGGAGAATGGGAACATTGTTGTCACACATTAAATTTAGGGCCACTTCAACTTGAGGACTGGTTGGAATATGCGGACTTGGTTGTTGGAAATATTCCTACCGAATATATTGAGCGTATTTATGCTCGCTACAAGAACAGCCCTTTGGAAATGGCACAAGTAATTAATTCCCTCGCACCTGTGGGAGATATATCCAATGTCGGATAATTTACTTGACCAACTGCTAAATGCTAAAACTCCAGAAGAAGAAACCAAAATTCTTCTAAACTCACTTTCCGAGAATCTTAGCAAAGCCGCTTGGGCTGTTGCAATCCCTCATTGGTTTAATGCAGAAATTATCTCAGCCTTATTGCCTGAACTCTCGTCCCAAGCAAACGAACTTTATTTAGGGCTTCAAAAGTTGACTTTTGTTGAGCCATTTCAAGATCGCGGACACAACATCCACGAACTCACCCGAAAAAGAATTTTGAATTTATGGTGGACAGAACGTCAAACCGAATATCGTGATATTTCGGCAAGAGCTGAAAGATTCTTTGCATCAAAAAATGATGATGTCAATCTGATCGAATCAGCATATCATTTTTTAATCTCTCAGTCTTTTGACACGGCCCGCACTACCAGCCAATGGAGTGAAATCGCTTCAAAATTAAAAATTTCTGGACAATATGCGCTAGCACACACACTTATACAAAATGCCCGCGAACATATTTCTGGCAAAAGAGTCCCAGAGAGCATGGAAAAGTTATTGTCTGAATGGGAAAGAGCGTTTGCGGGAGAACTTGTTTCCATCGGCGAACAACGGCGTAACAACCAAGATTTAGCTTCAGCAATTGAAATGTTTAGTCATGCTCAAAGATTGTTTGCAGATCTGAGGGATAGTAAAGCAGAAGCCGACGCTAGAATAAAACTTGGTACCACTTATCTTCGACAAGACCAAACAGACATTGCAATGGATCAACTCGAGAACGCATTAAAGATGTACCAAGAGCAAGAGGATATCCATGGTATTGCTAATATGTATAGAGAACGGGGAAAAGCTTATAGAGATATGGGCAATTACGCCGCAGCATTAGATGATTTCAATCGCTCCCTTGAAATTGACCCTAGTTATGATAGAACGCTTGGCGGCCGAGGAGAAACGTATCGCTTGATGGGGCAATATGAAGCCGCACTTAATGACTTCAACCGTGCCATTGAAATCGATCCCAAATATACTTGGGCAATTGCTAGTCGAGGTCAAACCTATCAATCGATGAAACAATACAAAGCCGCGCTGAACGACCTCAATCACGCTATTGAACTCGAGCCGGATTTAGTTTGGGCAATTGCTTTCCGCGGGGAAATATATCGTTTGACAAAACAATATGAAGCTGCACTTAGTGATTTCAACCGCGCTATTGAACTCGACCCAAAATATACTTGGGCAATTGCTAATCGAGGCGAAACTTATCGCTTGATGAAACAATACGAGATTGCGCTCAATGATTTTGACCATGCTATAGAACTTGACCCTAGCTACATTTGGGCAATTGCTAGTCGAGGTCAAACCTATCAAACGATAGAGCAATACGAAGCTGCGCTCAATAATTTTAATCGCGCCATTGAGCTCGAACCTAACTACACTTGGGCGATTGCTAATCGTGGCGAAATCCATCGTTTGATGGGACAATACGAAGCTGCGCTCAATGATTTTAATCGCGCTGTTGAGTTAGACCCCAAATATGCTTCAGCAATCGCTAATCGTGGCGAAACATATCGTTTGGCAAAACAGTACGAAGCTGCACTTAGTGATTTCAACCGCGCTATTGAGTTAGACCCAAAGTATGCTTGGGCAATTGCTAGTCGAGGTCAAACCTATCAATCGATGGAGCAATACGAAGCTGCGCTCAGTGATTTTAATCGCGCCATTGAACTCGAACCTAACTACATTTGGGCAATCGCTAATCGCGGCGAAACATATCGTTTGGCAAAACAGTATGAGGCTGCACTTAGTGATTTCAACCGTGCTATTGAGTTAGACCCAAAGTATGCTTGGACAATTGCTAGTCGAGGTCAGACATATCAATCAATGGGACAGTACGAAACCGCGCTAGGCGACTTCAACTACGCCATTGAACTCAAACCCAACTACGCTTGGGCAATTGCCCTCCGAGGCGAAACATATCGTTTAGCGAAACAGTATGAAGCCGCGCTGAACGACTTCAACCGTGTTATTGAAATCGACCCCAAATATGCTTGGGCAATAGCCAGTCGAGGTCAAACCTATCAATCGATGAAACAATACGAAGCTGCACTGAACGACTTCAGTCGCGCCATTGAACTTGACCCAATTTATGCTTGGGTAATCGCTAGTCGAGGCCAAACCTATCAATTAATGAAACAATACGAAGCTGCACTGAACGACTTCAGTCGCGCCATTGAACTTGACCCAATTTATGCTTGGGCTATTGGTCTTCGTGGAGGAAATTATCGTTTAATGCAACAATATGAGGCTGCGCTCAATGATTTCAACCGTGCCATAGAACTCGACCCGAACTATACCTGGGCAATTGTTCAGCGTGGCAAAATTTATCGCTTAATGGGAAAATACACCGATGCATTAAACAACTTTAACCAAGCTATTGAACTTGCTCCCAAATATGTATGGGCTATCACTGAGCGCGCGCTCGTCTATCGGTTAATGCAACAATACGAGAATGCCATCAAAGATTACACCCTAGCAAAAGAGATTGATTCGGAAGATTTTGACCCCTATTTGGGACTTACATCTACTAACAAATTACTTGGAAAACCTATTTCTTCAGAGATTATAGAGAGGGCCCGTCAATTAATTCCTGAAGACGATTTCTACAACAAGGTTTGCCTTGAAAGCGTTTATGGAGATTTTGATCAAGCCTTCAAGTTTCTTAAACAAGCAGCGAAAGAAAAAGAGTTCGATTCTATCTGGACATGGAAAGATCCAGACCTACAATGGATTCGCGATGATCCACGTTTTGCGGAAATCGTCGGGCCAAAGCCAGAGAAATAACAACTCGGAGATTTTGAAAATCTCCGAGTTCTGCATGGCTGAAACTCAATAATCCGGGACTTGCGACTCCCATTAAACTGCAATTGCCTGTTCTTTGATCACCTGTTCCCAAAAAGGCAACACCTTTTTTAATTTGATTTCGCTGGGCGTAAAGCCCTGCGCTTGGACAGGCTCCAAAATTCTGGCCGAGGCGATTCCAAGCAATTCCAAGCGTTGGCGATTGTTATATTTTTTCCAATCGCCGGAAATGACGATCAGGTCTATGTCACTGCCTTCGCGGGCAGAGCCAGCGGCTTGCGAGCCGTACAGCAAAATACGAGCCGGATGAATCCCCATCTTCTCGAGCTGGGCGCGATATCGCCTAACTATTCGCTTAAGTTCGGGTGTTCTTTTAGCCATTGAATAATCTCTTGAGTTTGACTCAAATAATCTTTTGCGACTGATTTTGGATAATCTTTCAAAGAACGCTGTAAGTCTTCGGGGTAACGGGTGGGTATGCTGGCTGTGTTGATTTTACCAATGAAATCCAGGTAAGTTTCCGGGAGTTCCAACTCGCACTTCTTAACTAAATAAATCAAATCATGTGTTTTGATGAAACATTATTTCAACAACTCTTTGATTTTGTCTATAAAAGTCCCCGCCGCATTCAACATTTCTTCCGAGCCTTCTTTGCTGGCATGAGCAAACGGCGCATAATCGCTCCGTTCCCTTGCAGATTAAGCCTGTCCAAGATAGTGCAAGTATTCTGCATCCACCCGTCCCGTAATTACGAACAACTCACGAAACTTGGTGATGGCTGATGAATGCCTGCGTAAATCCAGGCCTTCGGAAAGCAAGGCCGCTTTGGCTGCATAAAACATTGCATAATACGCGCGGGATAGCGCATCATCATACAGACCGATTTCAAAAATCTGGCGCGCATGAATTAATTTCAGCAAGTTCCAGCCATATGGCTGGAGAGTTCATGTCGGCTTGACTGTCCATAATACAACTCCCTCTTCCTGAGCAGACCGTGCTACCGAAAGCTCACTTCCATATACATCCTCGCCCAAAACCAAAACGGAAACAAACGGGCCGTTATTAACCATTGAGTCAATTCCGGCATTCACCAATTGCTTCCAACGAACATCCCCTGGACCGCCGATATAAGTCTTTGCAGGTTGCTTTTCCCTGCGAAGCACAACCATTATATCCAGATCCGAATCTGGTTGGGCTGTGCCGTGAGCGTAAGAACCATATAAGATAATCCGGCTAATTGAATCAGGGAACATCTCCAAAACACGCGCTTGGAAGTGTTCCAATGTTGTTTGAGCAACGCGAGGCAGACGAACTTTCATTCGCCTTCGCGATAAACTGGAAGATTGAGTTCCTTTTGAAGTGGTTGTAACCATAACTTTATTATACCTAATTATCCAACCAGCTTCTTCAATTCTTCTTCCCTAATAATCTTCACATCCAGCGATTTTGCCTTCTCAAATTTCGAGCCAGGCTCTTCGCCGAGCACGAGATAACTCGTTTTCTTCGAGACACTGTCCGTGACTTTTCCGCCGTTCGACTCGATAAATTCCTTCACGCCATCACGTGAGAAGTTTGGAAGAGTGCCGGTCACGACAAAAGTTAATCCGGTAAGTGCGCCTTTTTTCTTCTTTCCACTTTCCTTCTCGCTCGGCCACAAATTCACAGCCTTTAATTTCTTCAACAAATTCTTATTCACCGGGCGCGCAAACCAATCGACGATGGCTTCGGCGATGTTCGGACCCACGCCTTCGATCTCCTGCAAGTCATCGACACTCGCTTTCGACAATGCATCCAAATTTCCAAAGTGGCTCGCAAGATCACGCGCTGAGACTTCGCCCACGCCGCGGATTCCAAGCGCGGTGATCAGACGCGGCAGGGATTGATTCTTTGAATCAGCGATGGCAGATAATAAATTATCAGCGATTTTCCCTGGCGGTTCTTTTTCGGTCTTGCGGTCTTTCTTCGTGACCGCATCCAAAATGGATTCGCGCGTGAGCGTATAAATATCGGCCACATCCTTGATCGCGCCGGAATCAATTAATTTCTCGACAATCTTGAATCCGAGACCGTTGATGTCCATCGAACCGCGCGAAACAAAATGCTCGATGTTGCGCTGGAGCTGCGCCGGACAGGCCGCGTTGACGCAGAACCAAGCCACTTCGCCTTCGAAATGTTCAACCGGTTGTTCGCAGACCGGACAAGTTAAGGGCAGCTTATATTTTTTCTCTTTGCCCGCGCGCGCGTCCACCACCGGGCCAATCACGTAGGGAATTACTTCGCCAGCGCGTTTGACCAGCACGCGGTCACCGACACGAATATCCTTCTCCGCGATGTAATCAAAATTATGAAGCGTGGCGCGCTCGACAATCACGCCGTTGATCTCGACCGGTTCGAGGACTGCATTTGGAATCA
Organism: Chloroflexota bacterium; assembly: GCA_021796315.1. The sequence continues at coordinate 8,935 of JAJYOH010000081.1, read as the reverse complement.
AGACGCCGGTGCGTCCGACGCTGACGCGGATGTCCAAAAGTTTTGTCGTCACTTCGCGCGCCGGGAATTTATATGCAATCGCGCCGCGCGGGTCTTTGCCAACGAAGCCAAGTTCCGCGGCGAGATTCAGGTCATCAATTTTAATAACCATGCCGTCCGCTTCATAAGGTAACGTATCGCGCCCATCCTTCCATGTTTCGGTGTAGGCAATGGCTGACTCAAAATCATTGAAACGTTTGGCGACATCGGTAACCGGAAAACCAAGTCCGCGCAGGTATTCAAGAATTTCCCATTGAGATGTTGGCAGACCCTTAGGGTCTTCAAGAGACCCTAAGGGTCTATTTTCATAATGAATGATTTGATACACAAGCAACGTCAGTGGACGCGAAGCGGTCAGCGCCGGGTCGAGCTGGCGCAGCGATCCCGCCGCGGTGTTGCGCGGGTTGAGATAGGTTTTCTCGCCCGCTTCTTCGAGACGTTTATTCAATTCGTCGAACTCTTTGGTCGGGATGAACGCTTCGCCGCGAACGGCCAAAAGTTTCGGGAGTCGGGATTCGATATTCGGGAATCGTTTTTCCAATTCCCGATTCCCAATTCCCGATTCCCTGCTCACGGGAATCTTTAAAGGAACTGCCCTGATGGTGCGGAGATTCGCCGTGATGTCTTCGCCCACTTCCCCGTCGCCGCGCGTTGCGCCCTGCACAAAAAGTCCATCGCGGTAATGCAGGACGACCGACAAGCCGTCGATCTTTGGCTCGACGACAAATTTTGCCGATGCGACTCTTTCATCCAATTTGCGGACGCGCTCGAACCAGGCGCGCGCATCCTCGGAGCCAAATGCGTTTGCGAGACTCAGGATCGGCGCGGGGTGGCGGACTTTGTCGAAACGGTCAGCCGCTTTGGCCCCCGCGCGCTGCGTCGGCGAATCCGGCGTGACCCAATCCGGGTGCGCGGCTTCGATCTGCTTCAACTCGTTGAGCAGTTTGTCGTATTCCGCGTCGCTGACGAGGGGCGCATCCAGAACGTGATACCGATAATTGTGGAAACCGATCTGTGATTTGAGTTCTTCGTAACGGGAGCGAAGCGAATTTGTGTCCATGGTTGAATTATAAATCAGCCCAAACGTTTCCGTCTGGGCTGATGATTAATTGTCGAGTTTTTTGAAGATGTCGGAAGGCGGCCTTGCCAGCGGACGTGTCATGGCGGAAAGCCGCGTTTCGTAAAAAGTTTCCTTCTCGTTTGAAAAGGCCGAGATTTGGAACAGGCGCCGTGAAATCAGGATCGCGGCGATTTCCTTCGCCAGTTCACGGTCGATCTCCAGTTCCCTGGCCAGGTCGGTGAGTGAGATGCGCCCAATGCGAACCGCGCGGTTGAGCGCCGTACGCAGAGGCTCGGAGAAGACGACCACGTCCGACGGACGTATGTCGTCCTTGCCAGCCTTGAGTTCCAACAGAGCGCGTTCGAATTGTTCCTTGTTCACCAGCTTCACCTTTCGGCGAAAGCCTCAGGCGAGATTAAGCACGGATTTCGTCTGCGACCGCTTTGAGTCCGAGGGTGACCGAGCTATCGGGATATTTGAGCGAGAAGATGCCGGAGGATGCCAGCGTCATCATTTCGTCTGAATGCGGCAGCGTGGCGATCACTTTAACTTTATAGGTCTGCTCGACGCGTGCGCGCACATCTTCCAAATCAAAGGCGCCCGGTATCTTGTTGACGAGCATCATCATCTTGGGCACATCCAATTTGCGAGCCACATCCACCGTGACGGCTGTGCCCTGATAATCCTGTTGATCGGGGCGCATGATGACCACCAACACATCTGATATCGCGATGGATAGAAGCGTCTCTTCATTCAGACCTGGGTGCGTATCGATCAACAAATAATCCAGTCCCAACTCGGTGACTATGTCGCGAAAACCATCGTTGAGCAGACCAACATCGTAACCCTCACGCAGGATGCGGGCGATCTCGCCGGCCTTGATGCTGGACGGGATCAGGAAAATCTGACCCTTGATCTGGGTCCCAAGATGGCCGGTCACATCGTGGGCCGCGTCTTTGATGCCGCATTTGCCCCACAGATAATCGTTGAGCGAATGCACCATCTCGGATTCATCGAGGTTGAAAAGAATATGAATACCAGGCGACTGAATATCGGTATCCACAACTCCCACGCGCGCGCCGCCCATTGCGAGCAATGCCGCCAGGTTTGCCGTGGTATTGGACTTCCCCGTGCCGCCGCGGAAGGAATGAACAGAAACAATCTTTGACATCTTTCCTCTCCACTTACAATTTTATTTGCGATAATTATAGTTGGGTTGATTATAGCCTAACTATTTTGAAATTCAAATACCACTGACCGTATCCTGTTTTTATGATATAGTCTTGCGCAGTTTATTTTTACAAACTGCGCCGAAAGAAAGCGCAAATTTTGCTGTCGCGACCCGATTTATGCCCCGCATCCAACTAAGATAATGGAAAACAGTTCCATGACAGTGCTGTCAGCCAAAAACGATGAACATCTGATCCAGCAATTCAAGGATGGTAATTCAGATGCATTCAACGCCCTCTACGAACGTCACCTGGCCGGCGTTTATAACCGTGTCCGGTATGTTGTCCCAGAAATGGACGTAGAGGATGTAACGCAGGAAGTGTTCATCGCCGCGCTCAAGTCGCTCTCATCGTTCAGGGGCGAAGCGCAATTCAGCACCTGGCTCCGCACCTTAACAAATCATAAGGTAGCAGAATATTATCGTAAGCGCAACCGCAAGCAGGAAGCGCCGCAGGTTCCGCTCTTCGAAGCGCTTGGACGCACTGAAGGCAGCACATCCAAAATCATGGAGGAACGCATTACCCTGCGTAAAGCGCTCCAGGAACTTCCCGAACAATATCGCGAAGTGATCCTGCTTCGTTTTGCAGAAGGACTTCAATTCAATGAAATTGCCGAACTGACCGGACAGAATCTCGAGGCCGCCAAATCCCTTTTCAGGCGGGCCATGTCTGCCCTGCGTAACCATCTGGATAAATGAAGATGACCCAACCCGATAAACCCAACAAAACTCCGGATGACCTGCTGGCCGATTTCACCGACCGCGTGATGGACGGAAAGACCGCCATTCTCGCATCTTCCTCGGACACTGAACTGCGCGGTCTCGAAGAAACGGTCATGCGTCTCAACCGGGCCTTTCCAAAAGAACCACTGGACGAAAAAACGGTCAAACACCTGCAAGCTGATCTAAAATCCCGCGTACGTAAAGCCAATTCCCTTTCTCGTCCAGCCTGGCAGTCCCGGCAATCTCGCCAGCGCTTCACCCTGATCTTCGCGGTGATCGTCATCCTCGCGGCCATCTTCATTACAATTCCATTCCTGACATCCGGCACTGGTGACGTTCAGGGAACTGCAGGGTTTCAACCCCAAAGCATCGCCCTGCTGGCCGTTCTTGGATGCGTGATCGTTCTAGCCCTCTGGCTGGGACGCCGTAAATAACCCAGTTTTTTTACCCCGGCAAATTACCGAAACAACTTTAGAAGGAGGCACGAATTTATTAAACAATGTTACCTAATTAACGTGCAGACCAACTTAATTTAATTGCATGTAATTTCAAAGGAGAGAAACATTATGAACGATAAGAAAACCAATTGGGGACGAATTTTGTTCGCCCTTCTGGCAATCACTATCATCCTGTCCATGATGCTCACTGCCTGTGCCCCAGCCAATACCGGACTTTCCGGCAGCGGCGGCGAAGGTAATGGCGGTCAACAGGGCGGCGATCAAGGTGGTGGTCAGGGCGGCAACCAAGGTGGCGACCAAGGTGGTAATCAGGGCGGCAATCAAGGTGGCGACCAGGGCAACAAGGGCAATCAAGGTGGCGACCAGGGTAACAAAGGCAACCAAGGTGGCGACCAGGGTAATCAAGGCGGCAACCAAGGGAACCAAGGCGGTAATCAGGGAAGCCAAGGTGGCGATCAAGGTAGCCAAGGCGGCAACCAAGGAAACCAAGGTGGCGACCAAGGTAATCAAGGTGGTAACCAGGGTAGCCAAGGTGGCAACCAAAATAATAACGAACAAGGGAACCAGGGCAATCAAGGCAACCAAAATAACAACGAACAAGGAAACCAGGGTAGCCAAGGCAACCAAAATAACAACGAACAAGGTAACCAGGGCAACCAGGGTAATCAAAATAATAACGATCAAAGTGGACACTCTGGCGGCAACAATGGCGGGACTAATGGCAACGACACCAATGGAAATGGGAATAGCCGGGAGAATACCGGCAACGTATGCCCTCCAGGAATGCATGGAGTCCCATCCGGGTCCAGCAACTGCTTCCCCAATGGCGGCGGCGCGGGTAACTGCGGCCAGAACCAATCCGGTAACACTGGTAAGGGCAACGGTAACGGTGGAAACGACAACGGCTTTGGGCACACGGATGCATGCAATCCCTTGCCTCCAAGCACGCAACCTCCGAGCACCCAGCCTCCTTCAACACAGCCTCCGAGCACGCAACCCCCAAGTACACAGCCGCCCTCAACGCAACCTCCTTCAACGCAGCCTCCGAGCACGCAGCCTCCCTCAACGGAGCCCCCGCTCAATCCTCCTCCGATCGACTTTGTGAATCCGGCTCCAGTTCCTGGACCTTCCTGCCCGAACTGGATTGTGTTCCACTCCTTCCGCACAGGCAATGAACAGATCTTCCGCCTGGATGGTGTTGAAGGCATGCCATCCGAGAAACTGGTCAACCTATCCAACAGCACGGCAATGGACTCTCGCCCCAGCCGCTCACCGGATAACTCGTTCGTGGTTTTCCAGAGCAGCCGCAATGGCAACGTTGAACTGTATATGACGGATAGCGAAGGCAAAACACAAACCCGTCTGACCACCACCAGCGCAAACAACATCAATGCCATGGTCGGTCCGGATAACGAGCACATTGTCTATCAAAGCAGCCGCAACGGCAACTGGGATATCTACATGCTCGATGTCAAGACTGGTGTGGACAAGCAATTGACCTCCGATACATCGGCTGATGTATATCCGTACTGGTCACCCGATCCGAATTGGATCGTATTCGAGAGCAACCGCACCGGTACGTGGAACATCTACCTGCTGAACGTGACGACCGATACAGAATACTCGGTCACCACCGGCGCCACTGACACGGTCTTCCCAAGCTGGTCACCCAATGGCAAGCAAATAGCCTTCTTCGAGCCTGACGCCAATGGCAACCTGAACCTGTTTGTGTCAGACCTGCATGGCAGCAACATCAAACAGATTACGAATCAAGGCTATGCCGGTAATGCAAGTTGGTCGCCAGATGGTAATCGTATTGCTTATCAGATTGACAGCGGCAATGCCAACACCAACGTGTTTACCTACGACCTGTCAACCAACAAGCAGTATCAGCTAACCATGTACAACGGCCCCGACAGCGCCCCAACCTGGGACTGCAGTGGCAGCAACATCTCCTTCACCTCGACCAGCGGCGGCAGCCCGAACATCTACAGCGCGCCGTGGCAGGGCGGCAACATCAGCTACATCACCAACACACCCGGAACGAACAAGTGGTCCGAGTGGTCTCCTTCCAAGGAACCCGGATCACGCGGCTACTAACCTGAAGGATTAACCAAAAAGGCGACAGCGATCTTGAACCGCTGTCGCCTCCCATCATTTCATGTTGCAACACACTTCTGGATACGGTATTATTTTTCTATGATCTCTGTCATTGCATTGATCGTGGCAGCAACTATCCCTCTGGCTTTTCTGTACGGCGTTAATTGGCTGGATTTTTACCGCACAGGAAATATTCGTTTTATTTTAATAAGCGGCATATGGGGAATCTTCGCTTACTACATCGCGGCCCAGATCAACCCCGCCCTGATAAAACATGGCATCGTCAGTCGGGATATGCTGGTACGTTTTGTCGCTCCCCTCGTCGAAGAAACTCTCAAAGGACTCATTCTTATTTATCTTGTGCGCCAGATCAATTTCAAATATTTTGTAGACGGCGCCATTTACGGATTTGCAGCGGGCATTGGCTTCGCCATTTTTGAAAATTTCGAATACGTACTCGGGCATCCATCCACGGCGCTTCTGCTCGCCATCTCACGCGTACTTTCCACCAACTTAATTCATGCCACAGGCAGTGCGTTGATCGGTATCTCGATTGGATTGGCACGCTTCGACAAATCGCTTCTTCGCCGGACCCTTTACCTGCTCGGCGGCCTGGGGCTTGCGTACGCCGCCCATAGCGGATTCAACAACATGGTCAACGATGGAGCCGCGCTGCTGTTCGCGTTCGCGGCCGGTTTCGCCGGAGCGGGCATCATCGCCTTGGCAGTCAAGCGCGGACTCAAGGAAGAGGGCATTTGGATCAAGGAAAAACTCGGCATGGACGATGGCGTCACGAACAATGAAGCAGCCATCGTTCATCGCCTCGATAAATTAGATAGTGTACTGGCTCCGCTTGCTGAAAAATTCGGCGACAAGAAAGCATCGCAGAGTGAGCAATTCCTGATCATGCAAGCCCAGCTTGGTATCCAGCGCAAGATGCTCGAAAAATTACAGGATGAAAAAATGCGCGCCGCCGTCGAAGCGCAAATGGCAGACCTGCGCCAAAAGATGGACGACATCCGGCGCCAGGTCGGCGCATACTGCATGTTATATCTTCGCAACATCTTCCCCGAAAACGACTCGACTCTTCAGGCGCTCGTCCAGCAGCGGATCACCGCCAGCGCCGCCGCAAATAAAGGCGAGGCCGGAACCGGTCTTTGGGCAAAACTTGGAGACCGCACCAAACAACAATCCGCGCCGGGTAAAAGCGAATAACAATGACCGAAAATATTTCCAGCCTGCTAAAAACATCCTTCCTCTTCCGCGGACTGCCGACCGAAACTTTGAACGCGGTCGCTCAAAAAGTCCACACACGGAACCTGGCTGAGGGTGATGTGCTCATGCGCAAGGGCGATGCCGGTGATTCGTTATTCATGATCAACGAGGGCTGGTTCAAGATCGTCACGCAGGACGCGCAGGGCGGCGAACTCATCATCAACAAGACCGGCCCGGGTGAAACCCTCGGCGAGATGGCATTGCTCGATGAAGCGCCGCGTTCCGCCACTGTGATCGCTTTATCAGCCGCAAAAGTTCTGGAATTAAAGAAAGACGCCTTTCAGGAAATCCTCGATCAACGCCCTGATGTCGCGTTGTCTCTCATCCGCGGCTTTTCATCACGCCTGCGCTTCTCCACCACCTACATCGAGAAAGCCATCGACTGGAGTCAGAAGATCGCCGCCGGTGATTATTCCTTTACTGAAAACACGCAGACCATCGTGAAAGGCGGCGGCAGCGACGATGACAAAGCCACCCAGCTTCTCTCCGCCTTCTTCAAAATGGTCAAGAGCGTGAAAGCCCGCGAAGATGAACTTAAACAAGTGGTTGAAAAACTCACCCTGCAAATTGACGAAGCGCGCCGCAAGCAGGAATTCGAAGAAATCACCGGCACGGATTTTTATGCCAACTTGAAGGAACAGGCCCGCCAATTGCGCGCCCAGCGCAAGGCAAACGAGGAAGAGTAAATTTTCTATGGAGTGCGGAAGCTTGCTTCCGCAGAGCAAAAGCAGAGCTTTTGGACTCCAGACGATTTTGGCGGATGTTAAATAAAACGGAGGCAGTATGAGCAAGGGAAAAATCGTATCCATTCATTCATTCCGCGGAGGGACGGGCAAATCGAACACCACCGCCAACATTGCCGCGCAAGTCGCGCTGGCGGGCAAGCGCGTTGGCGTGGTGGACACTGACATTCAGTCTCCCGGCATCCATGTGTTGTTTGGCCTCGACGAAAAAAAGATGGGCAAAACCCTCAACGATTTTCTGCACGGGAAATGCACCATCGGCGAAGTCGCTTTCAATATCGGCGAGAAAGCTGCCGACGCGGAAGGACGCGCAAAACTGTCCGGCACGAATCTGTGGCTCTTCCCCTCCTCCATCCGCGGACGCGAGATCAGCCAGATACTGCGCGAAGGTTACGATGTCAATTTGCTGAACCAGGGCTTTCAAGGCATGTTGAAGGAACTCAACCTGGATTATCTTTTCATCGACACACACCCCGGCCTCAATGAAGAAACTTTGCTTTCCATCGCCATCTCGGATGTTCTCGTCATCATCCTGCGCCCCGACAACCAGGACTTTCAAGGCACAGCCGTCACCGTGGACATTGCCCGCAGTCTCGGTGTTCCCAATTTACTGCTCATGGTCAACAAGGCGCTTCCAAAATATAACGCCGGAGAAATCAAGCAAACCATCGAGGAAAATTTCAAAGCCACTGTGGCGGGCGTCCTGCCGCTTTCGTTCGACATGGCCGAGAATGCAAGCCAGGATATTTTCTCGTTGCGTTACCCCGACCATGAATGGTCGAAAGCCTTGCGCGGCGTAGCCGAATCCATTCTGGCGATCAAATAGGAGGCCGCGATGAAATGCTGGCATTGTGAAGAACCCGCCCGCGCCGCCTGTTCATTTTGCGGACGCTTTGTGTGCAAAGACCACGCCAACACCATGTCCACTTTTTTAACGATGTACGTGGGCGCCAACAATGTTCCAAAAGGGTTGGCCGTGGCAAACGTCATCTGGTGCGGAGAATGTGAACCGCAGCCGGAACCCATCTCCATGCCCGAACTGTATTAGTGAGGCGATCATGCCTGGCATATTTGATCGGCTGCAAAAAGAAATCGAGAACAAACAGGGCGAAGGCGGCATCACCGCGCTCGATCTGGCGGACCTGCCTCCAACCCTGCGTAAGATCATGCGCCTGATGCTGCGGGAACTGGAACTCAGCTACCCCCGAATGACGGACACCATCGCATCCCTCCCCGACGCGGAACGGATCCCGTCAAAAGAGTTGGATGAGTCGCTGGATGTTTTAACCCGTCAAGGCTGGCTCATTCG